>NZ_SMLD01000021.1:0-83362 GCF_004352805.1 Nonomuraea mesophila | reverse complement strand
CGCCCCTCCCCCTCACGTGCGGCCCGGGCCTGCGCGGCGGCGGCGGAAGGCTCTCCTCCTGCCGCTGGCCGGCGTCGTGATCGCGGCGCTCGTCCTCGGCGGTGTGCTGGGAGGCGCCGTGGGCCTGCTCACCACCGACGCGCAGGGCAGCACCACCGCGCCCGCCTTCACCGACGGCTTCCCCGACGTCGGCGACCAGTACCTGCCCGGCGTGACCCTGTCCCTGATCGTCGACGAGTGGATGAAGAAGGCCAACTCCTGGACGTGCGCCAACAAACCCGGCAACCCCGACACATGGAGCATGGCCAAGCAGCACATGAGGTGTCAGCCGCCGGGCGACGACGGGCGCAGGTACGTGGACATCGAGTACGACGCCGCCGACAAGGTCAGGGTGCTGAAGGCCACCTGCCGTCTCGGCACCTACGAGGACGCCTGCACCACCGTCTTCGCCACGATGGCGGACGCGGCCCTCGTTCCGCAGCCCGGGTTGCGCGAGCGCGCGCGGAGCTGGGTCGAGAAGAACGCCGCCGGCGAGCGGGCCACGATCATCGGCGGCGTCCGGCTGCAGGCGAGCCTGACCCCGCACGCCCTGCGCATCACCCCCGAGTCCTGAGCCGTTCCGCCCGCAGGTGCTGCCGCGCCCACTCCTCGAAGCCGGTCAGCGCGAGGCCGAACTCCCTGGCGGACTCGGGGCGGGCCGGCGGACCGGACACGTTCAGCCACTTGTGCGAGGCGCCCATCGCCGGCATGCCGGCGGCGAGCGCCTGCTCCTCGGTCATGTCCGGCGCGGGCAGAGGCGTACCCAGGACGCGGGAGAGGACGGCGGCGATCTCCGTCATCGACAGGTAGTCGCTCGCCAGCTCCAGTGCGACCCCGTCGAAGCGCTCCGGCGTGGCGATGGCCGCGGCGGCCGCCCCGCCGATGTCGTCGGTCGCGACGAGGGACACACGCGTCTGCGGCTTGATCACGCTCACCAGGCCCCCCGCGACGCCGCGCGGGAACAGGAACGTCATGGACGGCAGGAAGTTCTCCATGAAGAAGGACGGCTTGAGAATCGTCCAGTGGGGGAATCCGGCCGTTCGGACGTGCTCCTCGATCGCGGCCTTGGCGTTCAACGTGAGCGCCACCGCCTCCCCGCCGGGCATCTCGGTGTGGCGGCCGGCGCCGCTGGTGGACGTCTGCACGAACTGCGGCACTCCCGCGGCCTTCGCGCTGTCGATGAGGTTGACGGCCTGGGCCACCTCGGCGTCGAAGTCGAAACCGCCGGCGGTCAGAGGGGCGATCTGGACGGAGAAGACGGCGCGAGCGCCCTTGGCGGCCTGGATCAGCGATTCGCGGTCGTGGAGGTCACCGGTGACGAGTTCGGCGCCGAGCGCTTCGACGGCTCTGGCCCGGTCGGTGGCGGGGTCGCGGACCAGCGCGCCCACGGGCACGCCGGCCGCGCGCAGCGCGCGGGCGGTGGCCCCGCCCTGCTTGCCGGTGGCGCCGGTGACCAGAACGGGCGCGGATGGTGCGGGCATAGTACTCCCTAGGACATAAACGGCGGGGCCCGCCGTTTTCTGTGCGATACGATACGGCGGACCCCGCCACTTAGCAACGCTGGAGATGACGCCATGCCCGACCGCCAGCGCGCGGACGCCCGGCGCAACCACGCCCGCATCCTCGCCGTGGCCGAGGAGGAGGTGGCCACGCACGGCGCAGGAGCCTCCCTGGAGCAGATCGCCCGCGTGGCGGGAGTGGGCTCGGCCACCGTACGCCGCCACTTCCCCACCCGCCGCGCCCTGCTGGAAGCGGTCTCCCGCCAGCGCATCGAGCTGCTGTGCGCCCGCGCGGACGAGCTCGCGAGCGAGGACGACAGCCGCGTGGCGCTCCTGAGCTGGCTCGGTGACGTCGTCACCTACTGCGTCGAGGCGCGAGGGCTCGCGGCGGCCCTGTCGTACGAGGGGGCCGAGCCCGGCTCGGTGTACGAGAACACCTGCTCAGCGATGATGGAGAAGGCGGGAGATCCGCTGCTGCGCCGTGCCGTGCGCGACGGCGCGGTGACGGAAGGCGTCACCGTCGCCGACCTGATCGCGCTGATCATCGGGATCACCTCCGCGGCCGAGCACCATCCCGATCCCGCCGCCAGGGCGGAGCGGCTGTTCCGGCTCGCGGTGACGGGCCTGAGCCCGCAACCCGGGCGCTGACATACCGCTCCGGCCGCTGCCGCGGACCGCGGCGCGCTATCTCAGGCCACCGACGGACAACCCTCCACGCCAGTGCCGCTGCAGCGTGAAGAAGGCGATGACGAGCGGGATGACCGACACGAGTGCGCCCATGATGATGAGGCTCCACAGGGAGGTGCTGCCCGCGTTGTTCGCCGAGGCGATGCCCTGCCACAGGCCGAGTCCCACGGTGACGGGGAAGAGGCGGTTGTCGGAGAGCATGGCGAGCGGCAGGAAATAGTTGTTCCATGAGGCCACCGCGGACAGGAGCAGGACCGTGACCACCGCGGGCCGCATCAGCGGGAAGGCGATCCGGAGGAAGGTGCGCAGCTCACCCGCGCCGTCCGCCCGCGCCGCGTCCAGAATCTCGTCGGGAACCGCGTCGCGTGCGTAGACGTGCATCAGGTAGACGCCGAACGGGTTGAGCAGTGACGGGAGGATCACCGCCCAGATCGTGTTGGTCAGCCCGAACTCGGAGAACATCATGAAGGTGGGGATCACCAGGGCGGTCGCCGGCACCATCAACGCGCCGAGCACGAGCGAGAAGCTGAACCGCCTGCCGGCGAACCGGTATTTCGCGAATCCGTAGCCGGCCATGACGGCCAGAACCGTGGCGCCGACCCCGCCCGCGACCGCGTACAACGTGGAGTTGAGTATCCACTTGCCGTAGATCCCGTTGTCATAGGTGAACAGCTGCTCGAGATTGGCGAAGAAGTCGACGTGGTCGGCGAACCACAGGGTGTTCCCGCCGCCGAACAGTCCGGAGGCGTCCTTCGAGCTGTTGACGATGACCCACCAGAACGGCACGAGGAAATACACGACCAGGAAGCCGAGGAGCACCTGCAGGGGCAGATGGCGTTGTGGACGGCGGCGGACGCCGGCACGGGAGCGATCACTCATCACAGGAAGCTCCTCCGCTTGCGGGTGAAGAACAGGAAGGCGTAGACGCCGATGAAGACGACCCCGCCGAGGGCGAAGGAGATCGCCGATCCGTAGTTGAAGTTCGCGAGGGCGAACGCCTGCTGGTATGCGTACATGTTGGGGGTGAAGTCCGGTCCGATCGTGCCGGCCGCAAGGGAACGCAGGATTTGCGGCTCGTTGAAGAACTGCAGGGTGCCGATGAGCGAGAACACCAGGATCAGGATCAGCGCGGGGGCGATCAGCGGGATCTTGATGCGCAGCGCGACCTGCCATGCGCCGGCCCCGTCCATGCGGGCGGCCTCGTAGAGCGCGGGGTCCACACCCTGGAGTGCGGCGTACAGGATGATCATGTAGTAGCCGGCCCACTGCCAGGTGACGACGTTGACCAGGCCGTAGAAGATCAGGTTGTTGCTGAGGAAATCAGGTGGGGCGGCGCCGAACAGGCCGAAGACGTCCGAGAGCGGCCCGAAGCTCTTGCTGTAGAGAAATCCCCACATGACGGCTCCGATGACCGTGGGGATCGCGTAGGGCAGGAAGATCATGAGGCGGGAGAAGCGGGCGAACATCGAGGTCACACCGTCGAGGATCAGAGCCATCGCGAGCGCGACGAGGATCTGCAGCGGAATGGCGACCAGCGAGAAGCGGATGACGAACCATGCCCCTGAAAGGAAACTCGGGTCGGTGAACGCCTTGACGTAGTTGTCGAGGAAGACGAAGGAGGTGCCGCCGATCAGCTTCTTCTGGAAAAGGCTGAGATAGAGCGCGTACGCGAGCGGCGCGATGAGAAGGGCCAGGAAGACGATCCCGAACGGCCCCACGAAGAGCCATCCCATCACGTGCTCGCGCAGGCTCACCTTGCCGCGCGATCTCCGTGTCCTGCCTTGTCTGCGCGGCGCGCTCTTCTCGTCGTCGATCAGGAGGGTCATGTCAGGACTCCGGTGGTCGAAACTGCGGGTGCGGATGCCGGAGGGGTCGCGGTGGAGCCGGCCGATCGCGGCCGGCCAGCCCCGCCCCCCTCCTCACCGGACGGTGAAGCCCTGCTCCTTGGCGTAGGCCGCCACGTCCTGCTGGATCCGGTCAGCGGCCTGCGCACCGGTGCCGGAGCCCTCGATGAGCGCGCTGACCTGCTTCGTCATGGCGTCGAAGTAGTACTGGCCGAACGGGGCGTAGGTCATGCCCTCGTAAGCGTTCGCGGCGGGGACGTACACCTCCTTGTTGGCCTGCTGGCCGTCGAAGAAGTCCACCTTCAGGTCCACGAACTCGGGGTCGTTGAGCGCCTTGAGGTTCAGCGGGAAGATGATCTGGTTGGTCCAGCCGTCGGTGAGCGACTCCTCGTCGGCGTAGAGCCCGTAGGCCACCTTCGCCGCGAGTTCGGGGTTCTTCGCCTGGCTCGTCACGGAGAAGGCGGACCCACCCCAGTTCACCTGCACCGGGTTGTCGGGATCCCACTGCGGGAGCGGCGCCACCGCGAACTTGCCGGTGTCCTCGCCCTTGCCGACGCCCGCCCCGGAGAGATAGCCGGGCGCCCAGGCCGCCGAGATGTACGTCGCGTACTTACCGCTGATCACCCCGGAGATGTACTCGGGCGTGAACTGGTCCTCCGTCCCGACCAGCCCCTTCTGGGCGAGGCGCCCCCAGTAGTCGAGCACGTCCTTGGACGCCTGGTCGTTCAGCTTGATGCCGATCGTGCTTGGCTGCGCCGGGTCGTAGGTGAACGGGGTCGCACCCTTCTGGATCTGCAGCGCCATGGTGAGAGCCGACACGTTCGCGGCGAAGTCGCCGAACGCGGGGCCACCCGCGTCCTTCATCTTCTGGGCCGCCTCCTCGTACTCGGCCCACGTCTTCGGCGGGGTGATGTCGTACTTCTTGAAGAGGTCCTTGCGGTAGATCATCGCCATCGGGCCACCGTCGACCGGCACGCCGTAGACCGCGTCGCCGATCGAGACGTCCTTCCACGCGCCCTCGCCGTAGTCGGCCTTGACGCTGTCGTAGCCGTACTGCTTGATGTCGACGAGCGCCTCCTGGATCTGGAAGGTCGGGATCCGGTCCATCTCGATCATGATCACGTCGGGGGCGCCCGTGCCGGCCGAGATGGCCGTCTGGAACTTGTCGTACTCGTCGCTGCCCTGCCCGACGTTGGTCCAGCAGACCTGCACCTCGCCGTTTCGCTTGTTGAAGTTGTCGACAACGAGCTGCATGTTGGGGTACCAGCCCCACATCGTCACGACCGGCAGGTCCTTCTTGGGGATCGTGTTCGTGCAGTTGCTCGCGTTGTTGCCGCTCGCGTTGTTCGCGCCTCCTTGCTCGCCGGAGGAGCACGCGGCGAGCGCGGTCGCGGCGGCGAGCAGGACGGCCGCAACGGAGAACCTCTTCTTCATCATGAGCATGTCTTCCTCTGGATCGCAGCGCGCGACGTGCTGTGCGCTGCCGTTGAGATCGGGCGATCGACCGGGACGGGACTCAGGCACGACCCCTCGGTCCCGTCCCTCTGCGTCGATCAATCTGTGAGCGCTAACATCAGGCCCACCCGACGGCACCCGCCCGAGCCGGCCGCCCGGGCTTCCCGACAGGCTGAGCTAGCGTTCGAACAGGCGTGGAGCCAGGTCGATGAGGTTCTTCTGCCAGACGTCCCAGCCGTGCGGCCCTGGGGTGACCCCGTCGAACTCGTAGCGGATGCCGAGGTCGTTCAGGGTGGTCAGGGTCGCCTGGAACCCGGGGTACACGAAGTCGGTCTGGTCACCGACGTACAGGCGCAGCAGCTTGGTCCCGTTGTTGATCGCCTCCCCGTCGACGCCCTCGCCGCTGCCGAAGCCGGCCGAGAACGCCGCCACGTAGGCGAACCTGCCCGGGTGCGCCTTGAGCACCCCGAACGTCTGCCCGCCTCCCATCGACAGCCCGGCGAGAGCCTGTTGCGACGGGTCGGTGGAGACGTTGTAGCGGTCACGGACTGCCGGGACGATGTTCTCCAGCAGTTCCTCGGTGAAGTCGGGCACGTTGCCGTTGCCCATCACGACCACCATCGGCACCAGGTCCCCGTCGAGGAACTGGTGGTCGAGGATCTGCTTGGCACGTCCCATCTCGACCCAGTCCGTGTAGTTCTGTCCGCCACCGTGCTGGAGGTGGAAGACGGGGTACGGCTCCTCGCGGTCCGGGTCGTATCCGGGCGGAGTCCACACCAACGCGGTCCGGTCCTCATTCGCCACGCCGCTGTGGTATGTCATGCTCTCGACCTTGCCGCCCTTGCCGGCGGGGACGTCCGAGAGCAGGCGCGCCTTCTCACCGGGGACGAAGAAGGTGCTCCACGTCGGCTCCGAGGTCACCTTCGTCGGGTTCGCCACGTCCTTGACCGCGGCCCGGTCCACCATCAGCCGGTAGTAGTAGAACCACGGGTCGAGCGGGCCCACGGTCGCCCGCCACCGATCACCCGCACGGGCGAGCGGCACGCGCAGCCAGCTTCCGTTCGGAGCCCAGTTCGCCCACACCGTGACCTCCTTGGCGTCCTGGAAGTCCGTGGTGGTCTCAAAGGTGACGAAGCCGTCCTCGGTCACGAACGGCGTCGGAGTCGTGCCGGGCTCCGGCGGGGTGAACTCACCCTTCAGCCTGCCGTGACCCGGGCTCGGGCCGTGATCCTGTACCTTGCGGAACAACCGCGGCACGAAGTCGATGAGGTTCTCCTGCCAGGCATTCCAGTTCGCCCCGGCGTCGGGGTTGACCCCGTCGAACTCGTACCTGACGCGGGCCCGGTCCAGCGCCTTGGTCAGCCGGTTGGTCGGGTTGTACGCGGGGTCCGTCACGTTCCCCGTGTACAGGCGCAGCAGCTTGACGTGACGGTTGATCGCCTTCGCGTCCGGCCGGCCGGCGCCGTCCGCCGCCAGACCCGAGAACGAGCCGGCGTAGGCGAAGTGGTGCGGATGCCCCAGAGCCGCGCGTACGGCCTGCGTCCCGCCGTCGGTCACTCCGGCGATCGCCTGGTGCGCGGGATCCCGATGGACGCGGTAGCGGTGCGCGACCGCCTTCTGGAGGTCCTTCACCTCCCTGTCGCCGGCCGAGCCGTGACCGTCGGCGATCGCGACCACCATCGGCTCCATGTCCCGCCGGACCGACAGGTTGTCGAAGATCTGCTTGGCACGGCCCAGGTCGAGCCAGTCGGTGGCGCTCACCCCGTCGCCGGACTGCAGGATCAGCACCGGGTACGCCTTGGGCCCCTTGGCCGAGTAACCCGGCGGCGTCCAGACCAGTGCCGACCTGTCCTCCTTTCCGGCCCGGTACGTCAGGGTCTCGACCTTGCCGCCCTGTCCCGCGGGCACGTCCGCCAGCAGGCTCGCGGCCTCGCCCGGCACGAAGAAGGTGCTCCACAGCGGCTTGGACGCCACCTCGGTGCTGTTCGTCGGATCCTTCAGACCGGTGTCATCGGCTGTGACCTGGTAGGAGTACAGGCCGGGCTTGAGCGGACCGAGGACGCCCGAGTAGACCTCGCCCCGGCGGGTCAGGCCGAACTCCGCCCAGGTGGAGGAGGGTCCGAAGTTCCCTTCGATGACGACCTGCGACGCCTGCCCCGCGCCGGCGGCGGACACCGGGACGCTGAACGACGCGTAGCCGTCCTCGGAGACGGTGAGCCACGGCGTGTCGGCCGCCACCGGCCCCGTCGCGAGCAACACGGTCGCGATCGTCATGACTCCGGCGGCGATCAACGACGTGAGGCGGCGTACGCTATGGGGCCGCGACCTGCCGTGATAAGGTAAAAATGGCATGCAGAAACTCCCTTGATGGCCTGGCCACGGGTGCTCACCGGCGGGCCGGCCTAGTTCAGCGGTCGTTGTGTCGTGGGTTTGGTGTCCACACCTCCGTCCGTGATGGGTTCAGCGTGCCCACCTGACGTTCGTTGCCCCGAACGTTCAGGTGTACCGAGACGCACCCGCGGGTGATCGTCACGTCTTCACGAAATCCTCGGTGCCGCGGTGGAGCCACGCACCACCAAGCGGGTCGGGAGCACGACCTGGCGGGGGCCGTCCTCATCGCCGCGCACCAGCGCTTTCAGCATGTGCGCGGCCTCCTTGCCGAGCAGATACATCGACTGGTCCACTGTGGTCAGCCCCGGTTCGGCCAGCGCGGAGTCCGGGATGTTGTCGAAGCCGGCCACCGACAGGTCCCCGGGAACGTCGAGCCCCATGTCCCTGGCGACCCGCGCAGTGCTCAGCGCCATGTCGTCGTTCGCCGCGAAGATCGCCGTCGGGCGGTCGGCCGTGTCCAGTAACGCCCGCGCGAGCGGTGCCGCGGACTCGGGAGTGAAGTCCCCCCTCGCGATCAACGCCGGATCCACGGGGGTTCCCGCGTCGGCCAGCGCCTTGCGGTAGCCGTCCTCGCGCGCCTGCGCGGAGGCCAGGCCGGCGCGGCCGGCGATGAAGGCGATCCGCCGATGGCCCAGGCCGAGGAGGTGCTCGACCACTGCGGTGGCGCCCGCGAGGTTGTCGGCCGTCACCGACGGCGCCGTCGAGTCCTTCGCCGGATCGACGGCCACGACCGGGGTGCCGCTCCGCACCTCGCCCGAGGGCGTGACCACGATGCTCCCGTCCGTGAGCGTGCCCGCCAGACGGGCCAGATGGCGCCGCTCCCACCCCTCGGAGAAGGTGCCGTACAGGTCGCTGTTGGCGTAGATGATCAGGTCGAAGCCCGACTGGCTCAGCGCGTCCATCACGCCCTTGAGCACCTCGGCCGTGTAGGAGTGGAAGCTGTGGGTCACCAGCCCCAGGACGTTCGTGCGGCTGCGCCGCAGGCTCGCCGCCACCAGACTCGACTCGTAGCCGAGCTGCTCGATGGCCGACCGGACCTGCGCGATCGTTCGCGCGCTGACGCCGTAGCGCCCGTTGACCACCCGCGACACGGTGGCGGTGGAGACGCCCGCTGATCGTGCGACGTCGCTCATCGTCACCGGCGCGCCACTCTCGGCCATGCCACCCTCACCAGGTGCAATCGTTATCACTTACCTTCGCAGCCGCAAAGGTAAGTGATAACGATTGCGGAAACAAGACCTTTCCGGCCGATCGTTAACCAGCCGGAAACCCGGCCAGATCGCAGCCCGCACGGGGTGGCGCGGCGCCGTATCGCCTTCTGCCAGGAGCGCGACCTTCCCATCGACTTCGTCTCGACGCATACGTACCCCACCGACTTCGCGTACGGCGCCAACGGCGAGGCCGTGCACATCACCTGGTACGCCGACGCCACGTTCGACGACCTGACCCTCCTTCGCGAACTGGTGCGTACCAGTGCGTATCCCGACGCGGAGATCCACATCACCGAGTGGTCGACGTCGCCCACGTTCCATGCGTTCACGATGCCGGCGGGCCTCGGCGACCGGCTGCTCCTCGCGACACCCGACGGGGTCGTGACCCGTGACAGCCGGACCTCGGCCGTGTCCGCGGTCTTCGTCAACTACCCGGAGGACATGGCGCGGAAGGGGGTCGGCTCGGCGAGCTCGTACCCGGCGGCCCGCGCGCTGGCCGAGGTCGGGCCGGCCCGGAGGATCCGCCACGTGATCGGCGGGCTGGAGCCGGGCGCCACGTTCCTCGTCGAGATCGTGGACTGGGAGCACGGCAATCCCGCGGAGGCCTGGCACCGGCTCGGCGCGCCCCTCAACCTGTCGAGGGCCGAGAGCGAGCATCTGAGCCGCGTCGCCGACGCGCTGCTCAGGTTCACGCTGACCGTGCCGGACGACGGGGTGCTGGAGCTGGACGTCGAGCTCGCGCCCTGGGCGGTGATGTCGCTGCGGCAGTCGAGGCCGTCGGCCGGGCGTTAGCGTTGCAGGCGCACGGGAGCGCTCGGTGCCTTGCGCCGGACGAGCCAGGCCTCGGTGATGTGCGTGAACATCGCCTCGGCGGCGCCGTCGGGGTCGTGGGCGGCGATGCGCTCGTAGATGCGGCGATGGCCCTGGTTGGAGGCCACGCACAGGGCGCGCCGCGGCTCTCCCATGTAGCGGGCGGTGTTGATCACCTGGCTCTCCAGCGCCCGCACCACGCCCCGGGCGATGCGGTTGCCGGACGCCTGCATGATCACGTCGTGGAAGGCGCGGTCGTGGTCGGCGTAAATGACGTGGTCGTCCACGAGGTCGTCCATCCGGTCCACGAGCGCGCGCAGCCGCTCGATGCTCTCCTCGCCGGCCACGCGGGCGGCGAGGTTGGCCATGTCGGACTCGAGCAGGCGGCGGGTGACGACGAGGTCGTCGAGGATGCCGAGGCTCTCGTCCATGTCGATGGTCGCCGCGAGCACGAGCTCGTCGAGCATGTCCCACTTCGTGGCCGGCGTCACCATGGTCCCCGCGCCCTGGCGGACCTGGACGAGCCCCTTCTCCTGGAGGATCTTCACGGCCTCGCGCACGACGGTCCGGCTCACCGAGAAGGTCTCGCACAACACGGGTTCGGGCGGAAGGGGCGTGCCGGACGGGTGAACGCCGCGGACGATGCGCTCGACGAGCTCCGCCGTCACCGCCTTGGCGAGGTTGGCCGGCCGTCGCACCCACGGAGGCGGGGAGGAAACGCTGCCGGGCGATTCCTGGGATGTCGTCATAGCCCCCTCCGATGCCTGGACCGCGCCAGTATATGGCATCCCTGTTGACGTCATACGTCATACGAGTTACGTTTCCGTGGCAGACGGCCGAGGACGCCGGCCGCGTTCTGGAGAGTGAACAGCCATGAAGCAGCGAAGACTATGGTCGGCCGTCCTCGTCACTGGACTGGCCGTGACCGGCTGCGGAAGCGCCGCACCGGCACAACCCTCCTCCGGTGACGCCACGAGCAAGATCGTGGTGTGGGACTGGAAATCCGGCGAACCCGGCGTGGCCTCTTATCTGGAGAAGGCCAAGGCCGACTTCGCCAGGAAACATCCCGGGGTCACCGTCGAGTTCGTGGCCCAGCCGTTCGACCAGTACTACACGCTTCTCGGAGCGGCCACCCAGTCGGGGAAGGGCCCCGACGTCATGCTGTTCAACGGCGGCGGGCAGATCCGCGACCGGGTCGACACGCTGCTGCCGCTGGACCAGTACGTCGCCGACGACAAGCAGCGGCTGGCGGGCTGGGACGCCTTCAGCAAAAACGGCACGACCTATGCCGCCCCGGTGACGTTGCAGGGCCACCCGATCTACTACAACAAGGCGATCCACGCCAAGGCCGGGCTCGACCCCGCGAACCCGCCCAAGACGTGGAACGAGTTCGTCAGCGGCTGCGCCGCCGTCAAGAAGACGGCCGGCGCCAGGTGCCTGGCTCTCGGCAACAAGGAGGGCTTCGGCATCCAGTTCTTCATGTCGGGACTCGGGCCGGGCATTCTGACGCCCGAGGAGTACGACGACTGGATCGCGGGCAAACGCGACTGGACCTCGCCCCACGTGAAGCAGATCTTCAGCCTGTGGAAGAAGGTCAACGACGACGGGCTGAACAACGACGGGCCCAACTCCACCGCGCTGTTCAACGACGCCTTCGCCCTCTTCAACACCGGCAAGGCCGCCACCATCATCGGGCTGATGTCGGACGTCGGGCACTGGAAGGACTTCGGCGAGTTCCTGGGCCCCGACCAGGTCGGCGTCATGGCGGCCCCGGTGGTCACCGACGGGGCCACGCCCGTCCTCCCCTACGACGGCGGCATCGGCTACGCGGTCGCCAAGTCGGCCAGGGACCCCCGGCTGGCCGCCGACCTGGTGCGGTCGCTGACCTCGACCGACGCGCTGACCGCCTTCTACAACGACGCCGGCGCGATCACCTCCGACACCACGATCGACGTGTCGCAGGGCGCTCCCGCCGTGGCCGCGATCGTGCCCCGGATCAAGACCGGCAAGCCCGCCCTGCACGTCGCGCTGTCCAGCAAGACCCTGGAGCTGATGGGCAGGCTGTCGCAGCAGCTCCTGAGCGGGTCGGCCGGCGTCGACGAGGTGGTGAGGCAACTGGCCGCCTCGGACAAGGAGAGTTGATCGCGTGCCGATCGGAGGCCCCCATGGTGCGCGGGCCGAGCGTCTCGCGCCCTTCGTCCTGGTGGCTCCAGCCGTACTGATCATCGTGGCACTGCGGTTGTGGCCGCTCGTGCTGGGCGTCAACTTCTCCTTCACCGGCGACGGCGAGCGCAACGGGATGCCCGTCGGCTTCGACAACTACGCCGAACTGCTGAACGACCCCTTGTTCCGCACCGCGCTGGGCAACGTCGGGCTGCTGGTGCTCCTGCTCCCCGTCGCCGTCGCCATCCCCGGCCTGCTGGCGACGTTCATCTACCTGCGGGTGCCCGGGCACCGGCTCTTCCGCGGCGTCTACTTCTTCCCCGCCGTGCTCTCGCCGGTGATCGTCGGTGCGATCTTCAACCTGATGCTCGGCTTCGACGGCCCGCTGAACACCGCCCTGGGACAGCTCGGCCTCGGCCCCGTCGACTGGCTCGGCGACCCAGGCCTGGCCATGTTCACGGTCGTCGGCGTGCACATCTGGGCGACGTTCGGGATGGCCCTGGTGGTCTTCCTCGCCGGATTCTCCACCCTGGACGCCGCGCTCCTGGACGCCGCCCGGATGGACGGCGCGTCACTCCCCCAGACCGTCTGGCACGTCGTCGTCCCGGGCCTGTCGCGCACCATCCAGTTCGTCTTCGTGACCACCATGATCGGAATGCTGACGTCGATGTTCGGCCTGCTGTACGTGATGACCAGCGGCGGACCTGAGGGTTCGACGTACCTGCCGGAGTTCTACGTGTGGATCCAGCAGGGCCAGATGAACCGCCCGGCACTCGCCTCGGCCGCGTCGACGGTGTTGTTCCTCATCATGCTCGTGGTCGGCATCCTCCAGGTGGCGGTGCTGCGCCGGGCGGGGAGGGAGGACTGATGCGCGGCAGGCGCCTGGGCAGATGGCTGGCCGCCGTCCCGATGGCGCTCCTCGCGGTGGCGACCGTCTATCCCCTCGTCTTCACCACCAACGTCGCCATGAAGACCCGGCGGGAGTACATCTTCGACCGGTTCTCCCCGACGAGCTCGCTGCACCTGGAGAACATCGCCGCGGCGTGGAACAGCGTCGGCATGGCGCGCTACTTCGCCAACTCGCTGTTCGTGGTGACGGCCGCGGTCGTCCTGCTGCTGCTCTTCGGGTCGATGGCCGGCTTCGCGCTGGCCCAGCTGCGCTTCCGCGGCTCCTCGGTGTTGTTCCTCGGCTGCCTGGCGGCGTTGTTCGTCCCGTTCCAGGTGATCATGGTGCCGCTGACCCGGATCATGGCGGCCGGGGGCCTCGTCGACACCTACCCCGGCCTCATCCTGGCCTACGTCGCGCAGTTCCTCCCCTTCACCATCTTCTTGATGACCAGCCACTACCGGACCATCCCGGTGGAGATCATCCACGCCGCGAAGATCGATGGGAACTCCACCTACGGCGTCTACCGGCGCATCATGATCCCGCTGGGTGCTCCGGCCCTGCTGTCGGTCGGCATCCTCGATGCCCTGTTCTGCTGGAACGACGTGCTCATCTCCCTGCTGATGACGTCGTCTCCCGAGCATCGCACCCTCATGGTCGGGGTCACCGCGCTCCGCGGACAGTACTCGGACAACATCCCCCAGTTCGCCTCGGGAGTACTGATCGCCGCGGTTCCCGTCCTGCTGATCTATCTCTTCCTGCAACGCCAGATCGCCGACGGAGTCACCGCCGGTTCCACGAAGGGCTGACATGCGCATATCGGGGTATCGGGCTCTGACGACCGTGCACGAATGGGGCCGCACCATCGGGGACGCCAACGGCGTCCATGCCGACGGGATCGTCCCGGTGCCGGTCATCATGGTGCACACAGACGAGGGGATCACCGGCGTCGGCCTCGGGCCGCACGCACACCTCGACACGGTCTTCGCCGCCATCGAAGGAGAGGATCCGCGCGGCGTCACGGCCCTCTACGACCGCATGCTGCGGCAGACGTTCAAGGCCGGCCACGCGGGCGCCGTGTACGGGACCATCGGCGCGCTCGACACCGCTCTGTGGGACATCAAGGCACAGGCCGCCGGCGAACCGCTCTGGCGCCTGCTGGGCGGTCGCGACAGGCGCGTCCCCGCCTACGCCTCCGGTCTGGACATCAGCCTGACCGACGAGCAACTCGTCTCCCTTTATCAAAGGTACGCCCGGCACGGACTGCGGGCGGCCAAGCTCAAGGGCGGCCTCGACATCGAACGCGACCGGCGCCGCCTGACCCTGGTACGGGAGGTCCTGACCGAGGCCGGGCACGGATCGCGGCCAGGCCTGATGCTCGACGTGAACGAAACCTGGACCCGCAAGCAGGCGGTCCGGCACGTGTGCGAGCTCGAACGCACCCTCGACCTCACGTGGATCGAGGAACCGGTACGGCGGTGGGACGCCGAAGGTCTCGCCACCGTCGGCCGCGGGATCCGCGCCTCGGTCGCCACGGGTGAGAACCTCACGGGGCTCGAACAGTACCGGCCGCTGCTGGCGGCGGGAGCCGTCGACATCGTCCAGACGGCCGCCGTGTGGGGCGTCACCCATTTCCTGCGCGTGTCCGCGGTGGCGCATGCCCACGATCTGCCGGTCAGCCCGATCGGCACGACCCCGGTCGGCCTGCTGCACTCCGCCACATCGGTGCCGAACCACCTGGTCAGCGAACTGCAGGACCTGCGGCCACCGCTCGGGGTGTCCCTCGACCTGACCGTCGAGGACGGCGCGTTCGTCCTCGGGGACTCCGCGGGGCTGGGGATCACGATCGACGAGGCCGCCATCGCCTCGCTCGCCCGCCGGCCGGACGACGCCCCGGCGTCCGCGACGCCCGACGTCCGGCCCGAGCACGCCGGACGGCGACTGCTGGCAGTGGCCGATCACGACACCGCTCCCTGACCCGCACGAGGGCTTCGAAGGAGCCCGCAACGGCTGGGCGCAGACACCCGCGGCGGTGCAGGTGTCGGCCGCGCAGGGCATCGGCTTCGTCGGCGACACCTTCGTGAACCTCGGGTCCGTCGGGCTCGGCATCGGCAACGACGCCAACGCCCACGCCAGCGGCGTGGGACTGGGCGCGCACGACGTGACGGTGCGGGGAAGCACGTTCACCGCGAGCGCCGGAGGAGGCATCGTGGTCGGGGGCGTACGGCCCGACGCGCACCACCCCTCGGACCCGCGCATGGTCAACAAGGACATCACGCTCAGCGACAACCGCGTCCACGCGACAGCGCGCGAATATCTCGACCAGGACGCGATCTTCGCCAGCTACGTCACGCGGCTGACCATCGCACACAACTACGTCTCGGACATGCCGTACACCGGCATCGGAGTCGGATTCGGCTGGGGCGCCAACGACCCGGGCGGCAGCCCCGAGTACGTCGACCGCGGGCTCTACGACTTCCAGCCGATCTACGACACCCCGACGACCTCGCGTGACGTCCGCATCGTGGGCAACCACGTGCGCAACGTCGTCCGGACGATGTTCGACGCCGGCTGCGTCTACACGCTCTCCGCGATGCCGGGCAGCAGGATCGACGAGAACCACTGCGAGAACAGCGGGCAACTCGGCCTGTACTTCGACGAGGGCTCCCGCTACCTGTCCGCCGAGCGCAACGTGTTCACCGGCACCGCGGCGCAGTGGGCGCATGCCAACAACCAGAACGGCAACCACACCGGCGACCTGACGCTGATCGGCAACTACACGACCAACCCGGCCATCACCGGCCTCGTCGACGGCGAGCGCGGCAACACCGTACGCGACAACACCACCGTCGCCGCCGACGACCTGCCGGCGGCGGCCAGGCGGGTGATCGAGCAGGCCGGCCCGACCGGCCCGTACCGCGACGCTCCCGGCGCTTCCTCCGGGGACGAGTGAGCGCACGCCCTGGCCGGTGGCCGGGAACGGCTTCCGGCCAGGGCGTGCGGGCCGGCGCGTCAGCGCGCCTGGCATCCGATCAGGAAGCGGTGCAGGTCAGGTCGGGCGTGGCGGCCGCACCGCCGGCGGTGAAGCCGAACGTGGTCGTGCCGTCGGGGGCGATCGAGCCGTTGTACGCCTCGTTGCGCACGGTCACGGCGGCTCCTGACCCGGAGCGCACGCCGTTCCACAGGTTGCTGATCGTCTGCCCGCCCGGCCAGGTCCAGCCGACCGTCCAGCCGTTGACGGCGCTGCCGCCGGCGCGGACGGTCACGGTGGACTGGAAGCCGCCGCCCCAGGTGTTGACGGTCTCCATCGTGGCGGTGCATCCACCGGGATCGGGGTCCGGGTCCGGGTCCGGATCGGGATCGGGATCGGGGTCGGGGTCCGAGTCCCCGAACTGGGAGAAGAAGGCCCACACCTCTGCCTTGGTCCAGGTCATGGCGCCGTTCTCGGTGTAGGTGCCGTCCACGGGGGCGGGCGTGTGGCCGTTGTCGAACGCGGCCCAGACGACCGGATAACCGTCCCGGCACCCGGAGTAGGTGGTGACGATGTGGCCGCGGCTGCCCGAACCCGGCTCAGGCGGGTTCTGCGCGGTGCAGCCGTTGTTACGGACGAACCTGTCACGCAGCGCCCGTCCCTGCGCGATGCCGAGCACATTGTCCCCGAGCCCGTGCAGCCCCATGTACGCGACCGGCTGGGTCCCGCCGCTGCACCCGCTGAGCTGCGCGCCGGAGAAGACCGCGACCGCCCGGAAGACGTCCGGCCGCGAGCACGCGAGAGAGAAGCTCATCCCGCCGCCGTAGCTGAACCCGGTGGCGAAGCGCTGCGCGGTGTCGACGCAGAGGTCCGACTCGATGAGCCGGATCAGGTCGTCGACGAAGGTGACGTCCTCGCCGTTGTTGTTCGCCCAGCCGTTGTTGAAGCCCTGGGGGGCGACGAAGATGGCGCCGTTGCCCGACAACTGCCTGAGGCCGTAGTAGGACCAGGAATATCCGCTGGCTCCGCCGGAGTCGACGTCGGCGGCGGTGCCGTTCAGCCAGTGGAAACCGAAGATCAACCGGTACGGCGTGTCGTTGTCGTAGGCGTCGGGCAGCCGGAGGATGTAGGAGCGGTTCTTGCCGCTGGTCTGGATCGACCGCGTACCGCTGCTCAGGGTCGGGTTCTTGCCGCATCCGGCGCTCGCCGCGAGGGTGCCCGCGGGGGTGGCGGCCGTGCCGGTGTCGCTGCCCATCGCCGCGTGACCGGTGACCACGACGAGGAGCGCCGCGGCGAAGAGCGCGATCAGTGTGCGGAGGGAGCCGCGTTTCGCCATCACGTGACTCCGATCCTGGTGCGGGCCCTGGTACGGCTGGGTGGAGCAACCGGTGGGCGCCGAAGCCCGCTTCTCCTCCGGGGTTTCCTACGCTTCATGGGTTCACCTCTCCGATGTTAGCGCTAACAGATCATGCCGGTCGAGCTCTCCCTCGGACGGTGGAGGTGGTGCGGAACGGAGCAAATATGAGGCGGAAAGGCACTGTCAAGAGCGCCGTAACGTGCGGCGGGCCCGCGAGGCGGCGTACCGGCACATCCACCTCGCCTGACCGGGTCCGGCGGCCCCGGCCACCGACAGCGTCGCGCTGAAAGTTTCATCGCGACATGACGCCGACGGACCGGCCGAAAATTTCGGGAGCGACAAGGCCAAAGAGGACCGGTATGGCGACACGAGCCGCAGCGGGCGTCGCCGAAAGTTTTATTTGATCCTTGACAACTTTCGGTGAGGTTCCGAGACTCAGGTCGGCGCCTATGGTGTGCGTCCCTCCCGGGGCGCGGCGTCGGTCCCTCGGGTGTGTCCCGCACGGTCCTTCCCCATGTTTCGCGTACGGAGGCTCAAAGCATGCGTGTCAACGCGATGTCCCCACCCACCGCCCGACGTGCGCCCGGCGCGCGCCGCCGGGCACTGATCACCGGCGCGGTCGGCGCGCTCGGCCTGCTCGCCGCGCTGACGACGGCGGTCCCCGCCAACGCCGCGGAGAGCACGCTCGGCGCGGCCGCCCAGCAGACCGGCCGCTACTTCGGCACCGCCATCGCCGCGCAGAAGCTCGGCGACTCCCAGTACACGACGATCGCCAACCGCGAGTTCGACATGGTGACCGCCGAGAACGAGATGAAGATCGACGCCACCGAGCCCAACCGGGGGCAGTTCAACTTCACCAACGGGGACCGGGTCTACAACTGGGCCGTGCAGAACGGCAAGCGGGTGCGCGGGCACACCCTGGCCTGGCACAACCAGCAGCCGGGCTGGATGCAGCAGTTGTCGGGCGGCTCGCTGCGCCAGGCGATGATCGACCACATCAACGGCGTCATGAACCACTACAAGGGCAAGATCTACGCCTGGGACGTGGTCAACGAGGCCTACGCCGACGGCAACTCCGGCGGCCGGCGCGACTCCAACCTCCAGCGCACCGGCAACGACTGGATCGAGGTGGCCTTCCGCACCGCGCGCGCCGCCGACCCGGCCGCCAAGCTCTGCTACAACGACTACAACATCGACAACTGGAACTGGGCCAAGACGCAGGGCGTCTACAACATGGTCAGGGACTTCAAGTCGCGCGGCGTGCCGATCGACTGCGTCGGCCTGCAGTCGCACTTCAACAGCCAGAGCCCCTACAACAGCAACTACCGTACGACCATCCAGAGCTTCGCCGCGCTGGGGGTCGACGTGCAGATCACCGAGCTGGACATCCAGGGCGGCTCGGCCACCACCTACGCCAACGTCGTCAACGACTGCCTGGCGGTGCCACGGTGCACCGGCATCACGGTCTGGGGCGTTCGCGACAGTGACTCCTGGCTGGGCGCCAACACCGTCCCGCTGCTCTTCGACAGCAACGGCAACAAGAAGGCCGCCTACACCTCCGTGCTCAACGCGCTCAACGGCGGCGACACGACGCCGCCGGAAGAGGGCGAGGGACAGATCAGGAACACGGGCTCCGGCCGCTGCGTGGACGTGCCCAACGGCAGCACCAACGACGGCACCCAGGTGCAACTGTATGACTGCCATGGACAGAGCAACCAGCAGTGGACACAGACCTCGTCCGGAGAGCTGCAGAGCGGCGGCAAGTGCCTGGACGCCGGAGGCTCCGGCAGCGGCGCCGTCATCCAGATCTACTCCTGCTGGGGTGGCGACAACCAGAAGTGGCGCGTCAACTCCAACGGCACGATCGTGGGAGTGCAGTCCGGGCTGTGTCTCCACGCCAACGGCACGGGCAACGGCGCGAGACTGCAGCTGAACGGCTGCTCGGGCGGCGGCAACCAGACGTGGACCTACAACGCGGGCTGAGCCTGGCCGGCCGGGCACCCTGACACCATCCTGCACACGTTCCCCGCAGCCAGAGCCACGCCCGTCCCGAGCGGCCGGGCGTGGCTCGACGGCTACCGAACCGCCCTCGACCTGGCCGGTGTGCCTGTCGATGCGAAGCTGATCGGCCGGGGCGGCCTCCTGATCGGCGACAGCCGCCACTCCGGGCCGCCTGACCGGCCCTATTCGAGCCGGTTGAACCGGGGCGGGGTGAAGGAGACGTACCGCGGAGCGGGGTCGGGCTCCAGCGCCGCCGTACGGGCGTTCATCGCCCGCGCGGACGTCGCCGGCCAGCGACCGGTCCGCAGCCGGTCGAGCATCGTCGCCAGCGCCGCCTGTTGTTCCGCCGGGGAGAAGTCGCAGTGGCCGACGGTCTCGGTGTACGTCTGGCGCAGCAGGGAGTTCGCTCCCGCCCGGCGCACCTTGTCCTCGTACGACTGCTGCTGGGCGACGGTGGAGATCTGGTCACCGGTGCCCGACAGGGTCAGCACGGGAATCCGCAGTCTGCCGTCCAGGACGATGCCGCGGGCGAACCGCGCGACGGCGTCCGGCTCCGCCGCGATGCGCGGCGCGGCGGCCAGGCTCTTCAGGTCGGCCTCCAGTTTCACCCCCGCCGCCTCGTACAGTTTCCCGACGGCGCGCCGGAGGGCGGGATCGGCCAGGCGCAGTTGCCGCGCGTAGTCCACACCGGTGTTCCAGGACGGGTTCCCGCCGGCCACCTCCATGATCTGGCGCCGGCTGCTCATGGCCTGCCCGACGTAGGGCAGGGGCCCGCCGGCGAGCGCCAGGTAGGCACCCTCTTCCAGCGCGTCGGCGTCCCGGCTGTCCGGAGGCGGCGGCGTGGAACCGTCGGGGTTCCGGCCCCATGCCGGCAGCTGGCCGATCGCGGCGGCCAGGGCGATCCGTGCCCGGCCCTCGGGAGTCCGCTGCGCCGCGGCGAGGGCGTCGATCCACGCCTTCCTGGCCGACTCGACGTCCTCGGGGATGTCGAGGACCGGCAGCCCCGGTGCGATCAGGCGTTCGAGCACGAAGAGGGTGTCGAGCTTCTGGTTCCACTGGGCGACGGATCCGCCCAGTCCCCCGCACATCGGGACGGCCGCGTCGAAGGCGCGGGGGTGGACCTGGGCGGCTCCGGCGGCGACGAAGCCGCCCATCGACGTGCCGGAGGCGATCGCCCTGCGGCTCCGGCCGTAGGCCTGCTCGAAACGGGCCAGCGCTTCGGCCTGGTTGTCGATGGCGGACCGGATGTCCCAGCCGGTGACCGTCCTGCTCGTGCCACCGCGGGCCACGCCGTCGGCCAGCAGCCGCGCGGTCAGGGGCTCGTCGCGGCCCGATCCGGCGAAGTCGAGGGCGACCACCACGGTGCCGTTCCATTCGGCCGGGACGACGAACTCGTAGGGCGTGCCGTCGTCGAGGATGCCGCTCACACAGGTGGGGCGGGCGGGTGAGTCCGGCAGGCACGGTGTGCCGCCGGGGTGCCCGGCGGGAGCGGCGAAGGCGGTTCCGCTCCCGGCGGCGGTCGCCGCCACGACGGACACTGCCGCGGCCGTTGCGGCGGCCAGGCGCGCGATCGTACGCGGGCGGGTCACGGCGTCAGCCCTTTCGACTCGACCGTCCAGCCGTCCTCGGTGCACAGTCCGCAGCCGGGGCCACGGTCGCCGCCAGCAGGGTCCGCACGGTCGTCAAGCGGGTGGGCACAGTGCGTTTCCTCCACTGTCGATGGACGGGCAGGGCAGGGCGGCTTCCTGGGGCGGCTCAGCCGCGGGGGACGACCCGCAGCGGTGCCGATCTGGGTCCGAACTCCAGCCAGTTGAACATCTCGACCTCGCCGTCCGGTTCGACGCGGACGGTGCCGGCGAGCAGCTCGCCCAGCGCGACCGTCATCTCCAGCCGGGCCATCGCCGCGCCGGGGCAGCGGTGCGCGCCCCGGCCGAACGCCAGGTGCCGGTTGGGCCGCCGCTCCAGGTCGAGCCGGTCGGGGTCGTCGAACACCGCCTCGTCCCGGTTGGCCGAGGGGAAGATCATCGTGATCGCCTCGCCGGCGCGCACCGTGCGGCCGCCGAGCTCGACGTCCCGGGTGGCGGTGCGGGCGAACACCCGGTAGGGCGCGTACAGCCGCAGGAGCTCCTCGATCGCCGCCGGCAGCAGACCGGGATCGGCGCGCAGCCGGTCCTGGAGGTCAGGGTCGCGGGACAGATGGACGGAGGCGCTGCCCAGCACGGCGTGCGGCGCCCCGATGCCGGCCACGACGGTCTGCCGTACGGTGGCGACGACCAGGTCGTGCGGGATCGGCCGCTCCGGGTCGCCGGCCGCCCGCAGCAGGCTGGACACCAGATCCTCGTCCGGGTCCCGGGGGTCGGCCCTGCGTTCCTCGACGATGGCGCGGGCGATGGCGTACAGCTCGTCGCCGGCCTTCATGATGCGGGCCCGGTCCATGTCCTGGATGGCGAAGCTGTACTCGACGCCGATCCGGCGGATCTCCAGCACCTGTTCGACCGGCAGGCCGAGGAAGAGCGCGAAGCACTGCGCCGCGTACGGCAGCGCGAACTCCTGGGCGTAGTCGCCGCCGCCCCGGGCCAGCAGCGGTGCCAGCAGCTCGCGCGCCGCCCGCGCGAAGTCCCGTTCGAGACGCCGTACGACGCTGCGGCGCAGCACCCGGTCCATCGGAGTGCGGTAGATCCCGTGCTCGGGTGGGTCGTAGTGCAGCGGCGGCCGGCGCTGGGCGCGCGGCACGTGCGGGACGACGTTCTGCACCGCGGTGCTGAACGTCTCGCTGTCCCTGGCCACCCGCTCCACGTCCGCGTAGCGGGTGGCGGCCCAGAAACCGCCGAAGGCGTCGCTCCACGGCACCGGGCAGCGTCGCCGCAGGCCGGCGTAGACCCCGTGCGAGCTGTCGAAGGTCTCCGGTGCGGTGGGGTCCCAGTCCGAGGCGCGCCCGGTGCTGCCGTCGGCGGTTGTGGTCATGGTGACATCCCCTTCGTTTCCGTCCAGGGCCGGTCCGTTCACAGCAGGTGCCTGCGCGCGAACCGGGCGAGCGTCTCGATGGCGTACACGACGACCGTGATCGCGATGATGATCGCGGCGGTGGTGTCATAGCGCAGGGTGGCGATCGACTCCTGCATGAGGTAGCCGATGCCGCCCGCGCCGGCGATGCCGAGCACGATCGACTCGCGCAGCGCCAGGTCGGCCACGAACAGGCCGTTGCCGGTGAACGACGGCACGAACTGCGGCCAGATCCCGGCGGCGAACGCCTGCCAGCGGCCGGCGCCGACCGAGGTCAGGGCCTCGTGCGGCAGCGGGTCGAGCTGCTCAAGGGAGTCGGCGAAGAACTTGGCCGCCAGCGCGGTGGAGGAGATCCACAGTGCCAGGAAGCCGGCGAAGGGGCCCAGCCCCAGCGCGGCCACGAAGAGCAGCGCGTACACCAGGTCGGGGACGCCCCTGACCAGCACCAGCAGCATCCGGACCGCCGAGGACAACGGCCGCCACGGAGTGGTGTTGACGGCGGTGAGCAGGGCCAGCACCAGCCCGCACGCGGCGCCCACGGCGGCGGCGCCCAGCGCCATGAGCAGGCTCTCCAGCACGGCCATGAGCAGCTCGCCGGAGAAGGCGGGCGGCCACATGCCGGTGAGGACTCCGCGCAGGTTCGTCCAGGCGCTGGACAGCCGGTTCACGTCGGGGTCCAGGAACCACAGCGACACCAGGAAGATCACCCCGGTGGCGGCCGTGCCGGCCACCCGCAGCACCCGGCGACGGTCCCAGCCGACGTCGTACGGGGCACGCCCGGCGGGCAGCGCGGCCGTACCCGTCCTGCCCCCGCTGGAGCGGCCGGCGCCGGTGCGGCGGCGGACCGCCACCGACAGCACCTCCAGCAGCAGCACCAGGACGACGATCACGCAGATGATGCCCGCCGCCCGGTGGTAGTTGAGGCTGCCCAGTGCGGTCTGCAGCGCCACACCGATACCGCCGGCACCCACGACGCCGAGCACGGCCGACGTCCGGATGTTGATGTCCAGGCGGTACAGCACGATGGCGGTCAGCGCGGGGAACACGCGGGGCAGGACGGTGGAGACGGCCACCTGCACCTCGCCGGCTCCGCACGCGCGGGCCGCCTCGGCGGGGACCGGGTCGGCCTCCTCCACGGCGTCGGCCAGCAGCTTGGCGATCATGCCCACCGAGTGCACGGCGACGGCGAGCGCGCCGGCCGGCGGGCCCAGGCCGAAGATCCGCACGAACAGGATCGCGAAGGCCAGGGTCGGCACGGCCCGCGTCAGCACGACGACCATCCGGGCGGCCGGCCGCAACCAGCGGGGCCCGCGGTGGGTACGCGCGGCGATGAAGGCCAGCGGCACCGAGGCCAGCACCGCCAGGCCGGTGCCCGCCACCGCGATGAGCAGCGTCTCGGCGATCATCCAGGCCACGTCGCCGGCGCCGGACAGGTCGGGCGGCCACATCCGGCTCAGCAGCCGCGCGGTGTCGCCGAGCCCTGCGGCCAGCGCGACCGGGGACAGGCCGATCCACCAGAACGTCAGCCAGGTGACGGCCACGGCCCCGACGAGCAGCCCCGCCGCGACGAGGGCGCGGACGCTCCACGGCGGCCGCAATGTGCCCGGGTCCGCCGCGGCCGGAGCGCGCGGGGCGGAGGTGGTGTCAGTCATCGCCGTCCCCCGCCGTGTCGTAGATCTCCCGCAGCCGCCCGGCGGTGAGGTCCGCGGCCGGCTCGTCCAGCACCAGCCGGCCGCCGCGCAGCGCGACGACCCGGTCGGCGGTGGCGAGCGCGTACTCGATCTGGTGCAGGCTGCACACGACGGAGATGCCGTCCTCGGCGCTGATCCGTCGCAGGATGTCGAGCACCAGTACGCTCGCCGCCGGGTCCAGCGAGGCGACCGGCTCGTCGGCGAGGATCAGCTCGGGGCTCTGCAGCAGGGTCCTGGCCACCGCGACGCGCTGCTGCTGGCCGCCGGAGAGCGTGTCACAACGCTGGAACCGCCGGTCCGCCAGCCCGACCCGGTCCAGATGCTCCACGGCGCGGATCCGCAGCGCACGCGGGTAGCTCATCACCCCGTACCTGGGCAGGCGCAGGGTGGCCAGCGACCCCATCAACACGTTCTCCAGCGCGGACAGCCGCCCGACGAGGCCGAACTGCTGGAAGACGAACCCGACCCTGGCGCGCAGGGCGCGCAACCGGCCCCGTGAGCAGGTGGCCGGGTTCTCGCCCAGGGTGGCCACGGTGCCGCTGTCCGGCACGTGCATGCCGTTGACCAGCCGCAACAGCGTGGACTTGCCGGCCCCTGAGGGGCCGACCAGGGCGATGAACTGCCGCTGCGGGACGTCCAGTGAGATGTCATCGAGTACGGTCGTGCCGTCGAAGCCCTTGCCCACCTCCGACAGCCGCACCACGGGGTGGCCGATCACGGCGGTTTCCTCAGCCACCGGACGTGCAGACCTCGGCCTTGGTGATCTCGCAGATGCGCGTGATCGGCTGATAGGTGGCGTCGGTCGCCTTGGCGAACGTCCAGGCGGTGGAGGTACCGAGCGTGCACGCCGTGGCGCCGGCGTGTTCTCCCCAGTTCTTCGGCCCTTCGATCTCGCTGCCCTTGCACAGCCCGGCGGACGCGGCGCCCGTGGCGGTCAGGCCGGTCACCGTCTTGGAGATCTGGTCGCGGACGTCCTGCGGCAGCCACGTGCCGACCACGATCGGCGGCCCAGGGATGAGGGGCGAGGTCCACACCTTGCTGACCTGCCCCGGCTTGAGCTGGCCGCGGGCGGGCAGCAACTGGTCGATGAACACGTCGCCGACGAAGGCGATGGCGCAGTCGCCGGCCAGCAGCGAGGCGACCGCCGTGTCGTGCCCGTGGGCGAAGACCTTCTTGACGTCCTTGTCCACGTCGACGCCGGCTTCCCGCAGCGAGGCGAGGGGCTGGAGATAGCCGGTGGTGGAGCCGGGGTCGGTGAAGCAGACGTCCTTGCCGGCGACGTCCTTGAGCGAGGTGATGCTCTTGTCGTCGCCGCGGGTCACTCCGTAGGCGTACGCGCCGGGTTCGCCCTCCGGGACGGCCAGCGGGACCGCCACGGGCTCGACGTCGGCGCGGCTGCGGGCCAGGTAGTAGCTGAAGGCTCCGTAGACGGCGACGTCGACACGCTTGGCGACCTGGGCCTCGACGACGGCGGCGTTGCTGGTGACGGCCTGGAACCGCACCGGGATGCCGAGGTCTTTCTCCAGCGCCGAGACGATCGGGGCGAACGATGCCTCGAGGTTGTCGCTCTGTTCCGACGGGATGGCGGCGAAGACCAGTTCGTCGGGCCGGCCACCGTCGGCGGACACGTTGCGGGTGCTTCCGGGGCCGGCGCCACAGGCAGACAGGAGTGCGATCGCGGCGCCCGCCGCGATGACGCCCAGAACCGACTTGCGGAACATCGAGGCTCCTCACATGCGGGTAGTTGGGCCAAAGTAAGCAGGACCGGAGGCATTGTCAACACTTCTGTGACGACCGTAGGATTAATGTCGAACATGATGAGTGGCTCAATTTCAACGACCGTCCACTTGACTGTCGCACATTCGGCGTCGCAGCAGTTTCCCCCATGGAGGCGGACATCAACCCCCGTTCACCGATGATCCGGGCGCCCCGGGCCGTGACGCTGCTCACGGCCGCGGCTCTCACCCTCGCCCTCCTGCCGGCCGCGGGCGTTCCGCACGCCTCGGCGGCGACCCGCCCGGCCCTCCCCATCAGCGTCAAGGGCGTCCATCCGGACGGTGCCACGTACGCGATCGAGGTTCCGCGCGACTGGAACGGCACCGTGCTGACGTACAGCCCGGGCTACGGTCAGGGCGCCGGCCCCGCGCACCTGCCTGCCGATCTCGGCGGCGACGCCGCCGCCCGGGACTGGCTGCTGGCCCACGGGTACGCCCTGGCCGGCACCCGCCCCTACGGCGACGGCTGGGCGGTCGAGGAGACCCTGCGGGCCTCGGCCGACACGCTCGCCACGTTCGCCGAGGTCGCCGGGAGGCCCGCGACCACCCTGGCCTGGGGAGCCTCGATGGGAGGCGCCGTCGCGGCCGGCCTGGCCGAGCTCCGGCCCGACCTGATCGACGGCGCGCTGCCCTACTGCGCCTCGGTCGCCGGCCCGGTGGCGATGCTCAACCAGTCGCTGGACGCGGCCTTCGCGTTCAAGACGCTGCTCGCCCCCGCGAACGACGCGATCAAGCTCGCCCGGCTTGCCTCGGCGGAGGAGGAGACGCGGAGCACCGCGGCCGCCCGCGCCGTCCTGGAGGCCGCGCAGGAGACCGCGGCCGGCCGGGCCCGCATCGCCCTGGCCGCGGCCTTCGCCCAGGTGTCCACCTGGTCCGTGCCGGGCACCCCCGAACCCGCGCCGCGCGACTGGGCCGGGCAGCAGGCCCAGGAGTACGCGGCCTTCATGGCGACCGTCTTCTCCCCCCGTCATCCGCTGGAACAGCGGGCGGGCGGGAACTTCTCCTGGAACACGGGCGTGGACTACCGCCGGGCGCTGCGGGAGTCCGGGCGCATGAAGCAGGTACGCGCCCTCTACGACAGCGCGGGGCTGGACCTCGACGCCGACCTGTCGGCGCTGGCAGCCGCGCCGCGCGTCTCCCCCGACCCCGGCGCCGTCGCGTACATGGAGGACAACTTCACCCCGCGCGGCGCGATCGGCGTGCCCGTCCTGACGATGCACGAGCGCGGCGACAACTACCCCACCGTCACCCAGGCCCGTGCCTACTCCGACGTGGTGCGGCGCGCGGGGAACGGCGCGCTGGTGCGCCAGGCGTTCGTCGACCGGCCCGGCCACTGCCGATACACCGGAGCCGAGTTCGTCGCCGCGGTGCGGACGCTGGAGGACCGGGTCGCCACCGGCCGCTGGAAGGCCACCGACGCCCACCGGCTCAACAGGCTCGCCGAACGCCTGGCCGAGGAGGATCCGGCGCTCGGCACCGCGGAGTTCGTCCGCCACTCCCCCGGCCGCTTCCTGCGTCCCCACGTACCGCGGTGAACAGGAGACCTCCCACGCCGCCGTCGTCCCGGACCGGCCGGGATCGCCGGGATCGCCGGGAAGGGCCCGGGCATGGAGCCGAGGACGTAGGATGCACGCGGGTCCAGCCCGGTAAGCCCGCCCGTGGCCCTGATGCGGCCCGCGGCGGCGACCCCGCATCGGCCGAGGAGTCTGACGATGAAGGCAAGCCGGGTGGCCACGTCGCCGGAGCCGGGCTCCCTGCCCAGGGCCCGGCAAGGAGCCGAACCTCAGCGGCTGCTGACCACGCTGCTGGGCGACTACTGGTTCTGGCGTCAGGAGCACATCCCGTCGGCGGCGCTGGTGCGGTTGCTGGAAGAGTTCGGCATCACGACCAGCAGTGCCCGCGCCGCCCTGCGGCGGCTCGTCTCACGGGGGCTGCTGACCAGTTCCCGCAACGGCCGCACCACCGCTTACGGGCTGCCGCCCCGGGCGTACGACGTGATCGTGGCGCACATGCGCCGGCTGCTGACGTTCGGCGCCGCCACGCCGCGCTGGGACGGCGAGTGGACGGTCGTCACGTTCTCGGTGCCGGAGGAGCAGCGCGACACTCGCCGCGCCCTGCGTGACGGGCTGCGCCTGCTGCACTTCGGCATGATGTTCGACGCGGTGTGGGTGTCCCCGCACGACAGGACGGCCGACGCCGCCGACCTCGGGCGAAGGCTGGGCGTGCGCGAGGTGGTCGTGTTCCGGGGCCGCGAGGTGGCCGGCGGCGACATGGACGCGGTGCCGGCCCGCGCCTTCGACGTCACCGCGCTGCGCGAACGTTACCTGCGCTTCATCGACACCCATGGGCCGGTGGCCGAGCGGCTGGCGGTGTCCGGCCCGTCCCCCGCCGAGGCGCTGCGCCTGCGGACCGCGATCATGACCGACTGGCGGGTGTTCCCCACGATCGACCCCGACCTCCCCGCCGAACTGCTGCCCGACGCCTGGCCGCGGGACGAGGCCAGGCGGCTGTGCGTGCGGATCTACGACTCGCTCGGGGAGCCTGCGGAGCAGCGCTTCCGCGAGATCCTCGCCGGGTTCGACCCCGAGCTGGCCGGGCTGGCCGCCCACCACACCTTCACGCAGGTGTCCGCCCTGGAGTCGCCGGCGATCCGGCGTCACACGAGCTTCGACGAGACGACCGACCGCGACCGCCTCGATCTCCTCGCCGGCGGCGACCTGGACGGCGCGCGGCGGAAGGGAGACGGTAGCCGCTGACGCAACTCGTCAAGGACCCATCGAGAAGCATGACATATTGATAACGCTCGCTCCCTCAAGCGTTGTCAATATACTTCTGCTGTGAATGCTAGCGAGCTACCCGAGGCAGGCGATGTCGACTTTCCGCGCTTCCAGGTGGGCGCGCCTCCGCAACACCTGATCACGACCCTGCTCGGCGACTACTGGATCAGCCGGCCCGAGCAACTGCCGTCCGCGGCCCTGGTGCGGCTGGCCGAGGAGTTCGGGGTCTCCGCCGTGGCGGCAAGGGCCGCCCTCAGCCGCCTGACCAGGCGAGATCTACTGGAGTCGTCCAAGGCCGGGCGGCGCACCTACTACCGGCTGACGGACCGGGCCGCCGCGGTGATGCAGGAAGGCAGACAGCGGATCATGTCCTTCGGCCTGGAGCAGGGCGCGTGGGACGGGCGTTGGGTGATGGCGGCGTTCTCCATCTCCGAGGAGCAGCGCGACCTGCGCCACGCGCTGCGCGCGAGGTTGCGCTGGCTCGGTTTCGCCCCGCTCTACGACGGGCTGTGGGTCTCGCCGACGGCCGACGCCGACAGCGCGGCGGCGGTGCTCACCGAGTTGGGGATCCCCATGGCGACGGTCTTCCGCGCCGAAGCCGTGGACCTTCCCGGCATGCGCGCCCCGCGGGAGGCGTGGGACTTCGACCAGCTCCGGCGCACCTACGAGGGGTTCGTGGCGCAGTACGCGCCGCTGCTGGAGCGCGTGCGCAGGGGCGCGGTCGGCGCCTCCGAGGCGCTCGTGGCGCGTTCGGGGATCATGGACACCTGGCGGACGTTCCCCAACCACGACCCCGACCTGCCCGCGGAGCTGCTGCCCGCCGACTGGCCGCGCGCCGCGGCCCGGGACCTCTTCGTGGAGATCTACGACACCCTCGGGCCACTCGCCGAGTTCCGCGTCAAGCAGATCGTCGCGGAGTTCGACCCCCAGCTGGCCGAGCTGGTCGCCCACCACCGGACCAGCTCCATCCTCGCGGTCACCTGATCGCGCGACCGGGCGGCGCCCCCGCTCGCCCGGCGCACCCCCTGGCCTGCTCTGCGCACAGACGCCCCTTGACAGGTGTGCACCTTTAGATGTGACACTTACCCACACGGCCGCAAGAATAACTGCAGCATTAGCTGGTCGCGGGAAGGATCACCATGAGAGTGCCCAGGACCATCCTCGCGGGTGTGACTGCTTTGACCCTCGCCGGCGTCGCAGCGTGCGGCGGAGGCGAGGGCGAGACGCAGCGACCGGCCGGTGCGACGGCTCTGTACGACGCCCTACCCGAGAGCATCAAGGAAGCGGGCGTCATCCGTTTTGCCGGGGATTCCCACCCGCCGTACCGGATCGTCGCCAACGACGGCAAGACCGTCACCGGCATCGACAAGGATGTGCAGGAGGCCCTCGGCAAGGCCCTCGGGGTCCCCACCGAGATCTCGATCGTCAGCGGCCTGCCCGCAGCGCTCTCCGGCATGCTCGCCTCCAGGTACGACGCCTTCAACGGACCGGTCAAGGACACCGCCGAGCGCGAGAAGCAGTTCGACGCGATCGTGTGGATGGTCACCCGGACCTCCTACCTGATTCCCAAGGCCGGCTCCTCGGCCATCAAGAGCTCGGGTGACCTGTGCGGCAAACGGGTCGCCGGCACCGCGGGCAGCATCACCGAGGACCAGGCCAAGCGCCTGACCGAATGGTGCACCAAGCAGGGCAAGCCGACGCTCTCCTTCATCGGCTTCGCCGACACGAACGGCACCATCCTCGCCGCCACGTCCGGCCGCGCCGACGCGGCGGGCATGACCGAGAGCGCGGCCCTCGACGTGATGGGCAAGCAGAAGGACGCCTTCACCTACGTCACGCAGACCGACGAGCAGGGCGCCGGCGTCGACCAGCTGGCGATGCTCGTGCCCAAGTCCAGCGGTCTCGGCCCGGTCATGCTCGACGCGTTCAAGGAGATCTTCAAGAACGGCGAGTACAAGAAGATCATGGACAAGTACGGGCTCCAGAACGTGGCGGTGGAGGAGCCCAGGATGAACACGGCGGCGGCGCAGTGAGCACGGCCCCACAGGCCGTGGACGTCGCCTCGGCCCGTCCCCGCATCCGCCCGCTGCGCTGGGTGGCGGGAGCCGCGCTGCTCGTGCTGGCCGCGCAGTTCGCCTGGTTCCTCGTCACCAACCCGCGCTTCGAGTGGCCGGTGGCCGGCAAGTACCTGTTCGACCCGAACATCCTGCGCGGCCTCGGCATGTCCCTGCTGCTCACCGTCATCGGGATGACGCTGGGCAGCGTGCTCGGGGTGCTGCTCGCGGCCGGCAGGCTGAGCGACTTCAAGCCCGTGTCCTGGGCCTGCGGCCTCTACGTCGCGCTCTTCCGCGGCATTCCGCCCCTGGTCCAGCTGATCTTCTGGTTCAACCTCGGGTATCTCCTGCCGCGGATCTCGCTGGGCGTGCCGTTCGGCCCGACCTTCGTCTCGTGGCCCACCAACTCCGTGATCAGCTCGCTGACCGCCGCGGTCATCGGGCTCACCCTGCACGAGGCCGCGTACATGGCCGAGATCGTCAGGGCCGGCATCCTCGGCGTGGACGGCGGGCAGCGCGACGCGGCCCGCGCGATGGGGTTCACGGCCAGGCAGAGCTTCGTCAAGGTCGTGCTCCCGCAGGCGATGCGGGTGATCGTCCCGCCCACCGGCAGCCAGTTCATCAGCCTGCTCAAGGGCACCTCCCTGGTGAGCGTGATCGCGATGGCCGACCTTCTGTACTCGGTGCAGGTGATCTACAACCGGACCTACGAGATCGTGCCGCTGCTGATCGTCGCCTGCGCCTGGTACCTGGCGGTGGTCACCGTGCTGTCGCTCGGCCAGCGGCGCCTGGAGCAGCACTTCGGGAAGGGGCAGCGGTGAGCGACCAGCCGGTCCTGCGCGTCCATGACGTGCGCAAGCAGTTCGGCGAGCAGATGGCGCTCGACGGGGTGAACCTCGACGTGCAGGAGGGCGAGGTCGTGGCCGTCATCGGCCCGTCCGGATCGGGCAAGTCCACCCTGGTCCGCTGCGTCCACCAGTTGGAGGGCATCGACGGCGGAGCCATGTACCTCGACGGGGAACTGCTCGGCTACGAGACGCACCGGGGCCACCTGCGTCCCCTGCCGGACCGCCGGGTGGCCGCCCAGCGCGGCCGCATGGGCATGGTCTTCCAGCAGTTCAACCTGTTCCCGCACTGGAGCGTGCTGCGCAACGTCGTCGAGGCGCAGGTGGCGGTGCACGGCCGCAGCCAGGACAAGGCGCGCGAGGAGGCATTGCGGCTGCTGAAGCGGGTGGGGCTCGCCGACAGGGCGGAGTCCCATCCCCGGATGCTCTCCGGCGGCCAGCAGCAGCGCGTCGCCATCGCCAGGGCCCTGGCCACCCATCCGAGGATCATGCTGTTCGACGAGCCCACCAGCGCCCTGGATCCCGAACTGGTGGACGAGGTGCTGAGCGTCGTCCTCGACCTGGCCCGCGGCGGCATGACGATGATCATCGTGACGCACGAGATGAGCTTCGCCCGCGAGGTGGCCGACCGCTGCGTCTTCATGGAGGAGGGCCGGGTGGTCGAGACCGGCACCCCCGCCGAGATCTTCGACGATCCCGCCTCACCCCGGCTACGAGCCTTCCTGTCGCGCTTCTCCGGGCAGGCGGCGCGAACCCCTGACGAACGCCTGCTTGAGAAGGAGCGCACTTCGTGAGTCTCACGGTGATGGCCGTCGGCGACCTCGTCCTCGACGAGCCGGGTCCCGAGGCCTTCTTCACCCCGTCCCGGGAGACGATGGGGCGGGGCGATGTGGTGATCGGCCACATCGAGGTGCCCCACAGCACGTCCACCGCCCAGGTCAGCACCGACGTCCCGGCGCCGCCCGCCGATCCCGCCGCGCTCGGCGCGGTCGCCGAGGCGGGCTTCCACGTGGTGACGCTGGCGGGCAACCACGTCTACGACGTCGGCGACCAGGGAGTGGCCGACACGATCAGGCACGCGACCGAGGCCGGACTGGCCACCGCGGGCGCCGGCCTGACACTCGACGAGGCCCGCCGTCCCGCGGTCGTGGAGCGCGACGGGCTGCGGATCGGCGTGCTGAGCTACAACTGCGTCGGGCCGCGCGAGTCCTGGGCGACCAGCCGCAAGCCCGGCTGCGCGTACATCAAGGTGCTGACCCACTACGAACTCGACCACGCCAGCCCCGGCGGGCCGCCCGCCGTCTACACCTTCGCCGACCCCGCCTGCCTGGAACGGATGGCCGAGGACGTGGCGGCCCTGGCCCGCGAGGCCGACGTCGTGCTGGTGTCGCTGCACAAGGGCGTCGGGCACACGCCCGCCGTGCTGGCGATGTACGAGCGGCCCGTCGCCCATGCCGCCGTCGACGCCGGCGCGCACGCCGTGTTCGCCCACCACGCCCACATCATGCGAGGCGTCGAGATGTACCGCGGCCGGCCGATCTATCACGGGCTGGGCAACTTCGTGACCGTGACCCGAGCGCTGACGCCCGCGGCGGGAGACGAAGGCGAACGGGCCGCGTGGGCGCGCCGCAGGGTCGAGCTGTACGGCTTCGCTCCGGCCCCGGACATGCCGTACTACCCCTTCCATCCCGAGAGCCGGAACACCGCGATCGCGGTCTGCCGGTTCGGCCGGGGCGGCCTGGTCTCGGCCGGTCTCGTGCCCTGCTGGATCGACGGCGCCGGCCGGCCGGCGCCGCTCGGGGACGACGAGGAGGGACGGCGGGTCGTGTCGTACATCGAGGGCATCACGCGGCAGGCGGGCCTGGGGACGGAATTCCACTGGGAGGGGGACGAGGTGGTGCTGCGTGGCTGAGCGCCCGCTCGAAGGCCGTACGGTGATCGACCTGACGACCGCTCTGTCCGGACCGTACGCGACCCTGCTGCTGGCCGGGCTCGGCGCCCGGGTGATCAAGGTCGAGAATCCGCTGACCGGCGGCGACAGCTCCCGCAACAACGCCCCCTATCTCGGTGCCGGGGGACTGGCGCTGACCCGCGGCGGTGACGACGACATGTCCGTGTCGATGCTCCTCCGGGGCCGCAACAAGCAGAGCGTCACGCTCAACCTGAAGCATCCCCAGGCCCGCGACGTCCTCGCCGGGCTGGTCCGGATGTCGGACATCATGATCGACAACTACAGCGCCGGCGTCACGGCGCGGCTCGGCATCGGCCACGACTGGGCGACCACGATCAACCCGCGCATCGTGTGCACGTCGATCAGCGGTTTCGGCGCGCAGGGCGGTCCGGGCTCGGGCAAGGCGATGGACACCATCATCCAGGCGCTCAGCGGCGTGATGATGACCGCGGGCGCGCCCGGCGACCCGCCTGTCCGCTTCGGGCTACCGGTGGGCGACCTGGTCGCGCCGCTGTACGCGGTGATCGGCACGCTCGCCGCCGTCCTGCGGGCCGACGCGACCGGCCAGGGCCAGCACGTGGACGTGTCCATGCTGGGGGCGCTCACCTCGCTGGTCGCGTGCGAGCCGTTCGACGCCTACGAGAAGCTGGGCCTGCCCATGCGCACGGGAGCGACCGTGCCGAGGCTGGCGCCGTTCGGCACGTTCGCCGCGGCGGACGGCTGGTTCGCGTTGTGCGGCCCCACCGACGCCTTCGCGAACGGACTGTTCGCGGCGATGGGGCACGACGACCTGGCCGCGGACCCGCGCTTCGCCTCCCGCGACGCGCGCGTGGCCAACGCCGGCGAGCTGCACGAACTGGTGGGCGCGTGGGCGGCGGCCCGCCCGCTCGCCGCGGTCCTCGACCTGCTCACCCGGCACGGCGTGCCCGCCGCCGAGGTGCGTGAGCCCGGTGACGCCGTGCGCGACCCGCTCGTACTGGAGCGCGAGGAGGTCGTACCCCTCGAACATCCGCGCCACGGCGACCCCGGGGACCTGTACGGAACCGGCGTGCCGATCCGCTTCTCCGCCTCGGAGGCGGCGCTCGACCGGCCGGCGCCCGGCCTCGGCGAGCACAACGCCGAGATCTACGGCGGGCTGCTCGGCTACTCCGACGACGAGCTCAAGGCGCTGGCCGCCGAAGGGGTGATCTGACGTGCCTGCGGCGCTGGCCGCGCTGGAGGAGGCGTACGCCGGGCGTGGCGCCTCGGCGGCTTCCGCGAAGGACCCGGCCCCCGTCGTCGGCTACGTCGGGGCCGACGTGCCGGTCGAGCTGCTGACCGCCGCGGGACTGCGCGCGTTCCGCCTCACGGGCGACCCGGAGTCCGGTTCCGACCTCGGGGACCGCTACCTGGGGCGCGGGGTGGACCCGGTGGCCCGCTCGGTGCTCGCCCGGCTGCTCGCCGGGGCCTTCGGCGACCTCGACCGCATCGTGGTCTCGCACGACTGCGAGGCGTCCCTGCGGCTGTTCTACGCACTGCGCGAGCTGGGCCGCGTGGAGCCGGGCGCGGGGCTGCCCGGGGTCTACCTGGTGGACCTGCTGCACCTGCCGCACCGTACGACCGCCCGTTACAACCGGCGCAGGATCGGCGAGTTCGCCGCCCGGCTGGAGGCCTGGACCGGCCGCCCCCTCGACGTGGCCGGGGCGATGGCGGCGCACGACGTACGGCGCAGGCTGCTGGCGGCCGCCGCCGAACTGCGCAGGGCCGTGCCCGCCCGCCTCACTGGGCGGCAGTTCCTCGCGGTGGCGGGCGCCCCCCTGCCCGTGAACGAGCACATCCCGCTGCTGGAACGGCTGCTGGCCGAGGCGGGACGGCTCGACGAGCACGCCGGGAAGCGCGTCTTCCTGAGCGGCAGCGACCACGACACGCCGCACGTGTACGAGGCCATCGAGTCCGACGGCCATGTGATCGTCGGCGAGGACCATTCCTTCGGGGACCTCTCCGTGACCGAACCGATCGGCGCGGCAAGCCTGGACGCGCTGGCCGAGCACTACCACCGCAGCGGCCCGACCGCCCACCGGGCCACGGCGGGCGAGCGCGCCGCGCACGCGGCGGCGGCCGTACGGCGCTGCCGGGCCGACCTCTTCATCGCTTACAGCCGGGACGGGGACGAGGCTCCGGCCTGGGACTTTCCCGCGCAGCGCGCGGCGCTGGACATCCCCTCCGTGCTGCTGGAGCGCCAGGAGTACGGGCGTGCCGATCTGGCCGCTCTGCGCAAGGAGTCACCATGCCCGATGTGAGAACGCGCAGTGTCAAGTCCCTCGCCACGGCAGCGGAGGCGGGCAGGCACCAGCGCGAATGGTTCGCCGACCTGCACCGCCGGGTCGCCGACGGCGAGCCGTTCGCCCTGCTGAACGCGGACGTCCCGCACGAGATCTTCCGCACCATGGACATCCCGTACGCGGTCAGCCAATGGTGGGCGTCGCTGGTGACCGCCAAGCAGCGCTCCGGGCACTACCTGGAGCTGGTGCGTCAGCGCGGCTACCCCGACTACTCCGAGCAGTACAACTCGGTCACCCTTGGCTCCGCGTTCGACGCGGAGCCGGAGGCGGGCCCGTGGGGCGGCCTGCCCAGGCCGGACATCATCGTCGGCGACGCCACCGGCGACGTCACCCGCAAGATCTTCGACATCTGGGGGCGCGAGCCCGGGGTCACCTTCTATCCCCTGGAGAGCGCCGCGGAGAACGAGGTGCCGGCCAACTGGTGGGAACTCATGCCGCACCGGTGGGAGGAGGCGGTCGGCCCGGCCCGGCTGGACCTGCTCACCGCGGAGCTGGAGAATCTCGTGAGGTTCCTGGAGACCACCACCGGCAGGCGGTTCGACGAGTCCCGCTTCCGGGAGGTGATGGCCCTGGTCAACGAGCAGGAGGAGTGGAACAGGAAGACGCGCGACCTCATCGCCCGGGCCCGGCCCGCGCCGCTCGGCGTCGTCGACAGCATCCCCAGCGTCATGCTCCCGCAGTGGCACCGCGGCACCGAGTGGGCCAGGGACCTGGCCCGGCGCCTGCACGAGGAGGTACGCGACCTGGTCGACGCGGGTCAGGCCGTGTGCCGGGACGAGCGGGCGCGGCTGATGTGGATCGGCCGCGGCCTCTGGTACGACATGGGCTTCTACCAGCGCTTCCAGGAGGAGTACGGCGCGGTGTTCGTCTGGTCGATGTACCTCGCCATCGCCGCCGACGGCTACGTCCGCTACGGCGACGACCCCATGAGAGCGCTGGCGGCGCGTTTCGCCGCGTTCGGCGACCAGCTCTACACCCCACCGTGGTCGAGCGAGTGGTATGTGAAGGAGGCGCGCCTGCACGGCATCGACGGCGTGGTCCACCTGGTCTCCGACGACCCCCGGGGCGGCTACTTCACCACCAGGGCGCTGGAGGCGGCCGGGTTCCCGGTGCTCGAGGTCCACGCCGACAACGTCGACACCCGCACCTTCGACGGCGGCGTGGCCGAGCGCGTCGGTCAGTGGCTGGAGAGCGTGGTCCTGCCCCGGTCGGGCTCGTCACCTGTGTCCGGCCGTACGCCGGCCGTCTCGACCACCGCCGCCGCCAGTCGCGCGGCGGGTGCCTCATAGACGCGGGCGAGCGTGTGGAAGACGTGCTCGGCGCGGATGGCCGGCCAGTCACGCGGCAGGTGCTCGGCGGGCAGGTGCGGGTCCTGCCGGATGAGCTGCAGCCAGTCGGTGTGCAGGAGCAACTGGCGAGCGAGGTCGTCGGCCGCCGCCGGCAGCGGGCGCGCGGTGTCCCAGCGGTCGAGGAAGGCCCGGTAGCGTGCGGCGATCTGCTCGGTGTCGAACGCCTTGCGGACGAGGTCGGCCGACTCGGTGGGGGCGAGCGCCCTGGCCTGCAACACGGTGACGTGGTCGCCGCCCCGGAGATCGTCCGACTCGACGGAGCTGAGGATGGCGCCGACGTCCTTGGTGCCGGGGGCGACCCAGAGCCCGCTCTGCAGCAGGCCGAACCCGGCCCAGACCAGCTGGGAGCGCAGGTCGTGCCGGGTGGTGCGCAGGCTGTCGGGGAGGGAGAAGCCGAACAGGGTCCAGGTTCCGTCCCATTCGCGGTTCACCGCGCCGGTCTCCCAGACGCGCCGGCCGCCGTCCTCCAGCACCTGCTCCGCCCGTTCGGTGAGCCCGAAGTACGTCTTGCGCCCCCGGCGGTGCCGGGCCAGCAGGTTCCGCTTCGCCATGCGGGCCAGCGTCGACCGGACCGCCTCCTCGGAGACGCCGAGGCGGGCGAAGACCTCGATGAGGCTCCCCGAGTAGACGGCGGTGCCGCGCCCCAGCACGTAGATCCCCAGAAAGCTGAACAGCAGCGACTGCGGCCGCGGGGCCGCGGCCGCCTGCCGGTCGTCTCCCTCGGTACGCGCCACGACCCGAGCGTAGGACGGTCACTGACGTTGGGCAAATTTTTGACGACCGTCACATAAGCGACATAGATTCGCCTTATCCGCCGTACAACCCAAGGGGAACCCATGGATCTTTCCGCCAAGGTCGCCGTTGTCACAGGTGCGGGCCGCGGGCTCGGCCGCGCATATGCCGAGGCGCTGGCCGCGGCCGGAGCAGCGGTGATCGTCAACGACGTCGACGCCGAAGCGGCGGCGCAGGTCGTCGAGGCCATCACCGGGAGCGGCGGCAGGGCACGCGCCGTCGCCGCCCCGGTCGGCTCCGCCGAGGTGGCCGACCGGCTGGTCGCCACCGCGGTCGAGGAGTTCGGCCGGCTGGACGTGATGGTCACCAACGCGGGCATCCTGCGCGACCGGGTCCTGTGGAAGATGTCGGACGACGACTTCGACGCCGTGCTCGACGTGCACCTGCGCGGCACGTTCACCTGCGCGCGGGCCGCGGCGGTCCGGATGCGCGAGCAGGGCACCGGCGGCCGGCTGATCCTGATCTCCTCGCCGGCCGGCCAGCGCGGCAACTTCGGCCAGACCAACTACGCGGCGGCCAAGGCCGGCATCGTGGCGATGGCCAGGACCTGGGCGATGGAGCTGGCCAGGGCGAACGTCACGGTGAACGCGGTCGTGCCGGTGGCGGCGACGGAGATGACCAAGACCATTCCCGTGTTCGCGCCCGTCATCGAGGAGTCCGAGCGGACCGGCCGGCCGCTCCCCGGCTGGCTGCGCAAGGACGAAGGGCTGGGCACGGTCGAGGACGTGGCGGGGCTCGTCGTGTTCCTCGCCTCGGACGCCTCCGCCGAGGTCACCGGCCAGGCGATCGGCATCGGCGGGGACCGGCTCGCCCTGTGGTCGCACCCCGCCGAGAAGGCCGTGGCCTTCGCCGACGGAGGGTGGACGGCCGAGACCATCGCCGCCTCCTGGGGGTCGGGCGTCGGCGCCGAGCCGGAGACGTACGGGATCCCCGCTCCCAAGGCGCCCGCCTCGAACGGGCAGGGGGCCTGACATGCCGGTCATGGACGTCGCCGGCCTGGTCGCGATCGACGTGCACACCCACGCGGAGATCTCCAAGGACGGGCACCGCTCGCTGAGCCCGGAACTGTTCGGCGCCTCCGAGGACTACTTCAAGGCTCACGGGCACCGGCAGCCGACCATCGATGAGACGGCCGCGTACTACCGGGAGCGGAACATGGCCGCGGTGGTGTTCACCGTGGACGCCGAACACGCCACCGGGCACCCCCGCATCTCGAACGAAGAGGTCGCCGAGGGCTGCGCCCAGCACGCCGACGTGCTGATCCCGTTCGCCAGCGTCGACCCGTGGAAGGGCAGGGCGGGCGCGCGCGAGGCGCGGCGGCTGGTCGAGGAGCACGGCGTACGCGGCTTCAAGTTCCACCCCGGCATCCAGGCCATCGCCCCCAACGATCCCGTGGCGTACCCGCTGTACGAGGTCATCGAGGAGCTGGGCGTCCCGGCGCTGTTCCACACCGGGCAGACCGGCATCGGCGCGGGTGTCCCCGGCGGTGGCGGCATCCGGCTCAGGTACAGCAATCCGCTGCTGGTGGACGACGTGGCCGTCGACTTCCCCGAACTGCGGATCATCCTGGCCCATCCCTCGTTCCCCTGGCAGGACGAAGCCCTCGCCGTGGCCACCCACAAGCCGTACGTCTACATCGACCTGTCCGGCTGGTCGCCGAAGTACTTCCCGCCGCAGCTCGTGCGGTACGCCAACTCCCTGCTGAAGGACAAGGTGCTCTTCGGCTCCGACTACCCCGTGATCACCCCGGACCGCTGGCTGAGCGACTTCGACAAGCTCGACATCAAGCCCGAGGTCCGCCCGAAGATCCTCAAGGACAACGCCGCCCGTCTGCTCGGCCTGAAGGAGAACGCCTGATGACGACCACCGCCAACGGCCTGACGGAGATCAAGGCCCTGGCCGGCAAGGACCTCGGCCACAGCGCCTGGCTGGAGATCGCCCAGGACCGCGTGAACACCTTCGCCGACGCCACCGACGACCACCAGTGGATCCACGTCGACCCCGCCAGAGCCCAGGACGGGCCGTTCGGCGGCACGATCGCCCACGGTTACCTGACCCTGTCCCTGGTCATCCCGCTGTTCAACGACCTGCTCGACATCCAGGGCGTCACCATGAGCATCAACTACGGCCTGGACAAGGTGCGCTTCCCCAGCCCGGTCAAGGTGGGCGCCAGGATCCGCCTCGGCGCCACCGTCGCCTCGGTCGAGGACGTCGCCGGCAACGGCGTGCAGATGCACGTCGACTTCACCGTCGAGATCGAAGGGGCGGGCAAGCCGGCCTGCGTCGCCCGCGCCATCTACCGGCACTACGCCTGACGCGGCGGCGGCCCCGTCCGCGCTGCCGTACCTCCCCCTGATCTCCGAGCCGACAGGAGGCCGAACACCATGCGCAACGCCGGTCTGGGAGGGTGGCCCGCCCGCAGGGCCCGGATGACACCGGACCGGACCGCGTTCGTCTTCGCGGGCCGGCCCGTCACCTACGCCGAGGTCCATGAGCGGACGACGCGGCTGGCGTCGCGGCTGCGCGCGTCGGGGGTCGGATCCGGTGACCGGGTCGCCTACCTCGGCCGCAACCACGTCGCTCTCGTCGAGACGATGTTCGCCGCCCACCTGCTCGGAGCGGTCTTCGTACCGCTGAACTTCCGGCTGGCCGCGCCGGAGATCGGGTACATGCTGGACCACTCGGGCGCCGAGGTGCTGATCTACGCGCCCGAGTGCGCCGAGGTGGTCCGGGCCCTGCCGGACACCGCCGCCCTCCGGCAGGTCGTCGCCCTGGACACTCCGCGGACCGGGGAGCAGCACTACGAGACCTGGCTCGCGCAGGGCGACCCCACCCCGATCGACACGGCCGTGGGGCTGGACGACACGGCGCTCATCCTCTACACCTCGGGGACGACCGGACGGCCCAAGGGCGCCATGCTCACCCACGCCAACCTCGTGTGGAACTGCTTCAACCTCCTGCTCGGCGTCGACGTCACCAGCGACGAGATGACGCTGATCAGCGCGCCGCTGTTCCACGTCGCGGCCCTGAACCAGACCCTGCTGCCGACCTTCCTCAAGGGCGGCTGTTCGGTGATCATGCCGTCATGGCAGGTGGACGAGTGCTACGACCTCATCGAGAAGCACGGGATCACCTGGATGTTCGGCGTCACCACGATGTTCGCCGCGTTCGCCCGCTCGCCCCGGTGGGCCGGCGCCGACCTGTCGTCGCTGCGTCACCTCATGGCCGGCGGCGCCGCGGTCCCCGCCGCTCTGATCCGCACGTACCAGGAACGGGGTCTGGTGTTCTGCCAGGGGTACGGGCTCACCGAGACCGCTCCCGGCGCCACCTTCCTCGAAGCCAGTCAGAGCGTGCGCAAGACGGGCTCGGCGGGCGTGCCGGTGTTCTTCGCCAACGTACGGGTCGTCCGGCCCGACGGCACGGACGCGGCGGCAGGACAGCCGGGTGAGGTCCTCGTTCAGGGGCCGAACGTCACTCCTGGTTACTGGCGCAACCCGGAGGCGAGCGCCGCCGCGTTCTCCGGCGACGGCTGGTTCCGCTCCGGCGACGTCGCCGTCCTGGACGACGACGGCCACCTGTACGTCGTCGACCGGGTCAAGGACATGTACATCTCGGGTGGGGAGAACGTCTATCCCGCCGAGGTCGAGGCGGTGATCTTCGAACATCCGGGCGTCGCCGAGGTCGCCGTGCTCGGCGTACCCGACGCCGAATGGGGCGAGGCCGGCCGCGCGTTCGTGGTGCCTCGCGCCGGCGCGAGTGTCACCGCCGGCGAACTGCGCGACTTCCTCCTCCCCCGTCTGGCCAAGTACAAGATTCCCCGCTATGTCGACATCACGGGTGAGCTGCCGAAGACCGGGTCCGGCAAGATCCACAAACCCGCGCTGCGACGCCTCCCCCTGACGGACACCGGCTGAGGGCGACGTATTCCGTGCTGTTCTCCCGTAGTATTACGTGCCAGTGACAGCGGCACGATTTCAAGGAGCATCGGCATGGAAGCGCACGACACCCCGACCTGCCGACACTGCGGGAAGTCGCTCCCTAGCAGCTCAGGGCGGGGACGGAAGCGCGAATACTGCGACGCGACCTGCCGAAGCGCTGCGCGGCGCACCCGCGACCGGATGGAGCACGTAAAAGAAAACTTGACACCGTTGCCCCGTAAAGGGGATATTGACGGGGCAACGGAAACGCCGGTGACCACCGACCTGGCGGAGGCCGCGCATCGTCTGACGGAGCACCTGAGCACCACGTCGACTCCGCTGGACGCGGTGGCAGCCGCCCGGGAGCTCGCGCGTCTCGTCGATCAGGCCATGCGGGCCGCGGTCGCCGGGGCACGCACGGCGGGGCACACCTGGCAGGAGATCGGAGACGTGCTGGGCTCCAGCCGGCAGGCGGCGTTCCAGCGCTTCAGCCGGCCACTCGACCCGAGGACGGGGACACCCATGACCGAGAAGATCGTGCCCGACGCAGCCGACCGTGCGGCCGCCCTGGTCGCGGACCTGATCGGGAACCGCTGGGAAGACGCGTGCCGCGACTTCGACGAGACGATGGTCGCCGGCCTCGGCCCGGCCCGCCTGGCCGAGGTCTGGGCGCAGGTGATCGGCACGGTCGGCGGATACGAGGACATGGGGGAACCCGTGGCCCACCAGGCAGGCGATCACACCGTGGTGAACGTCCCCCTGTCCTTCGAAGCGGGCGACCTGACCGCCCGCGTCTCCTACGACCGCGACGGCAAGGTCTCCGGGTTCTACCTCACGCCGACCGGCACTCTGTGACCTTCTCCCCTTGACCTGAGAAACGGAATGACGCTGCCATGGCCAGACGGGCACCCACGCATGCACCGAACATCCATTCATCGCGCCTGGGCGCGTGCCTGTGCGCGTTCGCTCTCCTGACGGCCGGATGCGGCACGGCCGCCGTCGACTCCGGGTCCGCCGATTCCACGACCGCCGCCTCCGCGACGACCGCCTCTTTGCCGGGCCCCCGCGCCATCGAGGAGGAGGTGAGCTTCCGTGCCAACGGAATGACCGTGCACGGCACCTGGCGCCGTCCGGCCCGGCAGGGCGAACCCGCCCCGGCGGTGCTCCTGATCGCGGGCAGCGGCCCCACCGACCGCGACGGCAACTCCGCTCAGCTCGGCGGGGTGGACACCCTGAAGACGATGGCCGAGCTTCTTTCCGCCGAGGGCGTGGCAAGTCTGCGCTACGACAAGCTGGGCAGCGGCAGGACGGGGCTGGGACCGTACGCCTCCAAGGCCGCCGACATCGGGGTCGGCGTGTTCGAACGGGAAGCCGCAGCGGCCCTGAGCTACCTGGCCGGGCGGCCCGGCGTCGACCGACGGCGGCTCACGGTCATCGGGCACAGCGAAGGAGCACTTTTCGCCCTCCTGCTCGCGACGAAGGGGAGGACGCCCGTGCACAGCCTCGGGCTGCTCCAACCGCTGAGCCGCCGGTACCTCGACGTCATCAGCGCCCAGATCACCGCCCAGATCAGAGCCCAGCTGCAGGCCGGGGCGATCACCAAGGCGCAGGCGACCGAGGTCGAGGACGCCCTGGCGAGCGCCGTCGCGTCGCTGCGTGCCGGCGGAACGGTCCAGGCGAACCTGCCGGGCGGGCTGTCGAACGTGTTGTCCCCGGCGAGCGCGAAGTTCCTGTCCGAGGCCGACCGCCTGAACCCGCCCGAACTGGCCGCCGAGCTCAAGGCGCGCACCCCGGTTCTGCTGAGTTGCAGCGACGCCGACATCCAGGTCGGCTGCGACGACGTCGAGCAGCTGGCCGCCGGGCTGAAGCAGGCACGGGCCGGCACCGAGTTCGTCCGTCTGACCGGGGTCAGCCACGTACTCAAGGAGGATCCGAGCCGGAATCCGGCCCACTACGGCGCCCCCCTGCCGTTCTCGTCGCAGCTCAAGCAGGCGATTCAGACCTTCGTCAGCCGAGCTTGAGCAGCAGATCGGTCAGTTCGCCCGGCATGGTGATCATGCAGTCGTGTCCCGTCTCCAGCTCCCACGCCTGCGCCGGGCTGCCGTTGGGCTGGATCTCCGGTACGGGCCGCCGCTCGGTGTCCTCCGGCACGCCGGCCAGCCGGGAGGAGGTCGCGATGCTCGCCGGGATCAGCGCCGACTACTACCTGCGCCTGGAGCAGGGCCGCGACCGCAACCCCTCCGCGCAGGTCCTCGAGTCCCTCGCCCGCGTGCTGCGGCTCGACGACGACGCGACCGCCTACCTGCTCCGTCTGGGAGCGGGGGAACCTCGGAGGCGGCGACGGCGGCGGCCCAGGAAGGAGACCGTTCCGGAGGGCCCGCCGAGCAGGCCCTGTTCCCGGACTGGGAGGACGCAGGACAGGGCATGGTCGCCGGCTTCCGCGAGTCCGTCGGCACCGACACCGACGACCCCCGGTTCATCGAACTCGTCGGCGAGCTCTCCCTCGCCAGCCCTCGCTTCAGCAGGCTCTGGGCCCGCCACGACGTGAACACGTGCAAGGGCTCGCCCAAGCACCTCGACCATCCGCAGGTCGGGGACCTGTGGCTGAACCGGGAGAGACTGGAGGTCAGCGGCGCGCCGGGGCAGACGCTCGTCATCCTCCATCCGGACCCCGGCACCGACAGTGCCGACAAGCTGACGCTGCTCGCATCCATCGCACGCACCCCCGAGACCCCGCCTCGCCCGAACCCGTCCTGACGAACCGTCCCACGGACCTTTCCGGAGACCCGAAGGTGCCGGCGCGGGCGCCGGTCAGCTGAGGACTTCGCCGCCGTCGACGGTGATGACCTGGCCGGTGACGTAGTTGTTGGCCATGAGGAAGAGGGCGGTGGCGGCGGCTTCCTCCGCGGTGCCGACACGGCCGAGCGGGGCGGTCGACCCGGCGGCGGCCACCGCCTCGTCGGAGTCCAGCCCCGGCAGCGAGCGCAGCAGCGGGGTGTCGATCCGGCCGAAACGGACGGTGTTCACGCGCACCCGTGTGGGGGCGAGCTCCACCGCGAGCGCGCGGGTGAGGGTCTCCACGGCCCCGGCGACCGCCAAGGGGGCGGTCATCCCGGGAGCGGGGCGTACCACGAGGATCCCCGAGCTGAAGGTGAGAGAGCCGCCCGCGGGAAGCCGGGTCGCCGCCGCGCGGGCGGCGGCGAAGGCGGCCCCGAGGCGGGAGTCGAAGGTCGTGCGGATGGTGTCGGCCGACAGCCCGGCCACGGGGCCGGCGCCGCTGATGCCGCCGGCGGTGACGAGCACGTGGTCGGCCTGGCCCGCCCGGTCGAAGGCCTCGGCAAGGGTCTGCTCATCGGCGCCGTCGCCGGAGACGCCCACCACGGCGTCGTCGGGGGCGTCGCCCCCGCCCGCGCTCCGCACTCGGGAGACCGCGGCGCCGAGCCGGTCGGGGTCGCGGCCGACCAGCACGACCTTGGCGCCGACGGAACGCAGCAGGACGCCCGCGGCCAGCCCGATGCCCGAGGTGGCGCCGATGAGGACGGCGGTTTCACCGGCCAGGGAGCCGGGCAGCGGCGAACGGACGGGGATGGGAGGCGCAGTGCTCATGGGGAAGCCTTTCAGAAAATAAACTATCTGGTTGTTTTACTGATCCTCCCGCCGGGGCCACAGGAAGTCAACCGGATGGTTTAATTTCTTCATGGCCTACGACGCGGAGGACACCAAGCGGCGGATCTTCGACGCCGCCACCACCGAGTTCGCGCTGCACGGCCTGGCGGGGGCCCGGGTCGACCGGATCGCGACGAACGCCTGCGCCAACAAACAGGCCATCTACCTCTACTACGGGAGCAAGGAGAAGTTGTTCGCCGCCGTCCTGCGGGCGAAGCTGCAGGAGGTCGGCGGCTCCGCCTCCATCGCCCCCGACGCGGTGGCCGAGTCGGTCGGGCAGATATTCGACTGGTATCAGGAACACCCGGAGCTGATCAGGCTGCTGCTGTGGGAGTCGCTCGAGGTGTCGGGAATATGCGACGAGAGCGAGCAGGAGCGCCGTGACGGTTTCCGCCAGAAGGTGCACCACCTGGTGGAAGGAGGCGTGGTCACCCACCTTCCCGAGGAGGAGCGCATCCGCGCCGCCCAGGACCTGCTGTGCACGATCATGGGGCTGATCGCCTGGAACTTCGCCGTACCGGGGATGTGCCGCGCCATCCTGGACGAGGAGAGCGACCGGGCCGCCCTGGCCCGCCGCCGCGACACGGTGGTCGAGGTCGCGCGCCGGCTCGCCGCCTCCCCGGCGGGTGACCGGCCGGGCCGCTGAGGTCGCCGGAGGGCGAGGACCGGCACCGCCCCGCGGCTCGTTCTCGCCGGAGCCTTCGAACGCCGGCCCGCGTCAGCGCAACCGGGCCGAGAGCCCGTCGAGAACGACACCGAGCTGCCGTTCGAACCTCCGGTCGCCGTCGTCGCGGAGGTGCCCGGCGGCCTTGACCAGGTCGGCGCCTTCGCCCCGGCTTCGTGATCGAGGAGCAGGAACGCGGCCAGTCGGCCGACCCCGGCCGCTACTCTCTCGCCGGGCACGATGCCTGGCTCATTCTCGACTTCGTGTGGGGCCCCGTGGCCGAGGCCGCCTTCGCCGCACTGGGAAGCACCCGCCCAGGCGGCGACGGCGAGGCGACCTCCTACGTGCAGATCGGTTCTCTCGCAGGCACCGAGGCGGCGCTGCCCGCGGCGCTTCTCCGCAGCCGGCGGATCCGGATCAGCGGCAGCGGGATGGGCTCGGTCTCCAAGGCCGAGATGATCGCCGGGTTCCCCGACATGATCACCCGGTTCGCCGACGGCACCTTCGACGCGCCGTACACCGCCTATCCGCTCAGCCGCGTCGGCGAGGCCTGGGCGCACCGAGGGCGCACCCGCGCCGTCGTCGTCCCCGGGGCGAACAGACCTCGGGCTCAATTTCCGGGATTTCCTGAGTTTCGCCGCGCGAGGTATATCGGTGAACCACGGACATGGGCCCCCGGCCCATGTCCGGGAGGGTCAGTTCGCGACCACGGCGGTCAGTTCGTCGAGGACCAGGGTGCCGACGTAGCCGGCGTCCGGGTCGAGTTCGTTGAAGAAGATCCGGCGCAGGCTCACCGGATAGGCCATGGCGTCCGGCACGTCATAGGTGACCTGCTGCCAGCCCGGTTCGGTGAGGAACGCGGGCTCGATCGTGTGCAGGGTCCCGTTGCGGTCGACGACCTCCAGGCGCGTCCGGTGGACGTGTCCTTCCGCCTTCACCCAGAGCTTGAACGCCGTCGGTTCGCCGGCCACCGGAAGGAGGCCGGCGGCCGGCCAGACGCCGACGCCGCGCGTCTCGGTGCTCTGGGTGAAGTCGTAGTCCAGCTTCAGCCCGTTGCCGGCGTGGCCGTCCGGGGTGGACGAGACGGTTCCGGTCGCGCGCAGGCTCCAGAAGTCCCAGTTCGAGGTGTCGTCGAAGGTGTCCACCACGCCCTGGGACGTCCCGATGCCCACGATCAGCTCGCTCGTCACGCCGCCGGCGGACACCGTGACGACGTGCTCACCGTCGCCGGCACGGGCGGTGACGGTGAACGCGCCGGTCTCGTCGGCGGTCACGTCCAGCGCTGCCTCGTCATAGGCGAGGGTGACGTCGGCGGGATCGATGGGGGCCGCGTACCCGGCGGAGTCCGCGCCGTCGACCTCGAAGGTGCCCTTGGCCCCCTTCTCGAGGAGGTTGAGCCGGCCGGAGCCGGTGTCCAGCCGGGCCAGCTCGCCCAGCACCGTCACCTCGATGTCCCCGGTGGCCCTGCCCCGCTTGGCCGTCACGGTGGTGCCGCCCGGCGCCAGCGCGCGGAACACGCCGTCGCGGTCCACCCGGCCGATCCGGTCGTCCGCGACCCGCCACCGTGGCCCGGCCTTGCCGGGCAGAACGGCGGGCCCGTACGTCTCGTCGAACGCGTCCGCCCGCAGCCGGCGGGTCAGCCCGGGGAAGACCCGCTCGGTACGCCATGACGCGGCCGGGTCCGGACCCGGGAACCGGTCGCGTTCCGTCGCCGTGCTCACCCAGAAGCCCGTGGCCCTGCCGCTGCCCTCGGGCAGGAACATGGCCAGCCCGGTCGGCACCGGACGGGTGCCTGCGGCGTCGGACGGCCGGTTGACGAGCTCGGCGTCCTTCCTGCCGGGGTCGCGCGCGACGAGCGTCGTCGAGCCCCCGCCGTCCAGGTTGAGCGCGCTGTGCGCGCCCAGGTCGGCCATCATCCGCGCCAGCTCGTTCAACCCGATGCCACGGGAGAACTCGGGTTGCCGGCCGTCCACCGCGACCAGCCACATCCTGGTCCCGTCCGCGGAGAAGCCGACGGCGGTGCGCGGCTCCGGCGTGTTGTTCTCCGCCGGGAGTTCGAGCGGCTCGCCGTCCGCGACGAGGAGCTGACGCCCGCTCATGGCCGCCTTCACCTTCATGTCGCCCGGAGCGCGTATGCCGTAGTCGACGGAGACCGGGTCGCCGGCCCGCAACGAGGACAGCGCCTCGGCACCGGCCTCCCGGCCCACCAGCACGAACGTGCCCTCGGCGATCGGGCCCTCGCGCGGGACGCCGGCCACCTCGGCCACGACGCCGTCGCGTACGACCACCTCGATGGTCTGCTCGACGCCCTTGACCGGATGGCAGCGGCAGTACGTGCCCCATACCGGGGTGAACATGCCGATCTGGTCCTTGAGCAGTTCCGCCTTGTTCAGCGCGTCCAGGGAGGCCGTGCGGCCGCCGGGCAGCGCGATGGTCCCCTCGAAGACGATCTCGCCGATGGCGCCCACCTGGTCTTCGGAGAACATCACCGCCGTCTGGTCCGTCTGCGTCGCCTTCGTGTTGGGCAGCGGCGACTGCAGGAGCTCGCCGTCCTGGACGGCCACGCCCCACGGCGCGCCGGAGCCGTTGATGTCGAAGTAGTCGGCGTTCACCGCGGCGACGGCGCCCGCGTCCCGCGCCAGGTCGAGCAGCGGACGTCGCGCGGCGACCTGGCCGGGGAAGAGCCGGCCGATCTGCACGCCGGACGTCAGGTCCACGGACATCTGGTACGTCTGCAGCCAGCCCGGCTCTCCGGTGGCACCGTCGGGCCCGTGCAGCTCGACCGTGCTCAGCTCGACCCCGGGAGCGACCGGCCGGGTCTCGCGGTACGTCTCGGTGCGGCCGGTGGTCTGCGGCGAGCCGGGCGTGGCCGCGACGGCGGGCGCCTCGGTGTGCACCGGGCCCGTCAGGACGAGGGCGAGAGCCGCCGATAACAGGGCGGAGGGGACTCTCCATCGCATCAAACCGTGACGAGACATGACCATCCTCCTCAAACAGCAGTGCCGACCGCGCGCCGCAGCATGAACGCGGTCACCGGGGCGAACTCGGCGGGCGTGAAGTTGTCCTCGATCGGCAGCACGGGTTCGTTCCGTCCCCGGGACCGCGCCAGGAACAGGGCGATGTCGTTGGCGTCGGCTATCGACAGGGTGTTCAGGCCGGCGGCGATCGCCGCGCCGGCCATGCCGTGGTCGGCGATGACGAGATCGATCCGTACGCCGTCACCGGTCGCCGCGGCGATCATGGCTTCCATGTAGTCGGGCCGGTGGGTGTGGAGGATCGCCTCGTCGTGGAAGGCGCACGCGACCCCGCCGAAGAACCGGATCCCCGTCTCACCGGCGGAGTGGGCGCCGACGGCGAGGTCGAGACGGTGGTCGTCGAGGACGCGGACGATCCGGTTGCCCGCGTTGCGCAGGGCGCCCGCCAGCTCGGCGTAGTGGTCGAGCAGCCCGGTCGGGTGCCCGGTCGCCAGCAGCACCGCCGCGCCGCCGTCGCGCAGGAAGGGAGCCAGGGCGTCGGCATGGGCCCGGACGCCGGCCAGCGTGTGCTCCGGCGCGATGTACCCCAGGCCGGGATCGCCGTGCGTGATGCGGTCGCCGATGCCGGCCTCGACGGCGGTCACGACCTCGTCGAGGGTCGCCGTACGCCAGTCCTGCAGCCCGAAGGTGTTGTCCGGGTCTCCTTCGAGCATCTTGCGGGCGTACGCCAGCGACTGCCGGCGGGTGGTCCTGATGCCGCCGGTCAGGCTCCGCTCGACGAGCAGCTCGCGCAGTTCCGCCTCTCCGTGTGCGGTGCGCATGCCGTCAGCTCGCCGCGGTCGCGACGGCGCTCTCGGGCCGGGCCCCGGGTGGGCGCCAGGTCCCCTCGGTCCGGGGGAACGCCCGCGCCGCGCCCTTCCCGATGCTCAGCCGCACCTTCGCCCCGGGCGACCGGCCGCTCTGAGCCGAGTGCACGATCACGACCGTGCCTTCGACGTCCACGTAGGTGCGGACGACCGGGCCGAGGAACTGCACGTCGCGGACGACGCCGCGCAGCGCCCCCTCGTCGGAGGAGTCCTCGGCGAGGGACACGTCCTCGGGGCGTACCGACACATCCACGAGCGAGCCGGGAGAGACGGGAGGCGACGCGCTCGCGGGCGTCGCGGGAAGTGCCGCTCCGGCGACGTTGACCTCCCACGACTCGGCTGACTCGCCCGCGAACTCCCCCACCAGCCAGTTCGTGATGCCGACGAAGTCGGCGACGTATCCGTTGGCCGGGGCCAGATAAATTTCGTGACCGCTGCCGAGCTGTTCGAGCGAGCCGTCCCTCATGACGGCGATCCGGTCGCCGAGGGCCAGCGCCTCCTCCTGGTCGTGGGTGACGTAGACGATCGTGGTCCCGGTGTCGCGCTGGATCTCGCGCAGCTGGGTGCGCAACTGGATGCGGGTCTTCGCGTCGAGGTTGGACAGCGGCTCGTCCATGAGCAGCACCGACGGCCGGATCGCCAGCGAGCGGGCGACGGCGACGCGCTGCTGCTGCCCGCCGGACAGCTCGTTCGGCCGCCGGCCGCCCAGGCCCGTGAGGCCGACGAGTTCGAGCGCCTCCTCGGTGCGTCGTGCCCGCTCGTCCCTGGGGAGTTTCTGCGCCTTCAACCCGAACTCGATGTTCTCCGCGACGGTGAGGTGCGGAAAGATCGCGTAGTCCTGGAACACCATGGACGTCGGCCGCGCGTCAGGCCCGAAGCCGGACACGTCCACGCCGTCGATGAGCACGGTCCCGCTGTCGGGCCGGACGAATCCGGCGATCATCCGCAGCGTGGTGCTCTTGCCGCACCCGCTGGAGCCGAGGAGGCAGAGGAACTCGCCGCGGCCGACGACGAGGTCGAGGTCGCGGACGGCCGGCACCCCGTCGAACGACTTGCACAACGCCTTCAGTTCGATCATGGAATCTCCCTCAGCAGGTGTCACAGGTCGTAGAGCCGCAGCCGGGAGCCGAGGGCGAGCTTCGCGACGGCGAGCCCGGCGAAGCTGACCACCATCAGGCCGGCCGCGACGCCGGTCGCGGCGCCCCACTGGCCGAACTCGGCGAGGTTGACGATGGTGGGGGCGCCCAGGCCGATGCCCGGCGACGTCAGGAAGATCACGGCACTCAGCGTGTTGATCGCGTGGAGGAACCCGAACACGAGCGACGTGGTGAACGCGCCCCCCAGCAGGGGGAACATGATCTGAACGATGACCCGGGCCCGCGAGGCGCCGAGGTCGGTGGCGGCCTCGTCGATCGACGGGCTGATCTGGTTGATCGTGGTCACGGCGGTCCGGTAGCCGACCGGGATGGCCCGGACCACCATGACCAGCACCAGGATCAACGCGGTGCCGGTCAGCGCGAGCGGCGCCTCGTTGAACGTCAGCAGCCACGAGATGCCGATCATCGTCCCCGGGATCGCCGACGGCAGCACCGCGAGCCCGTCCATCACCCCGCGGCCGACGACCTTCGTGCGGTGCACGACGTACGCGGCGACCAGGGTGCTGATCGTCGTGATGACCGCCGCCGTGGCGGAGAACAGCGCCGAGTTGCGGATGTCGTCCCCGCGGAGGAGCGCCGTACGCCAGTGGTCCAGCGTGAGGCTCCAGTCCGCGCCCCACGCCCGGGTGAACGAGCCGGCCAGGATGCTCCCGTAGATGAGGATCATCAGCACGCTGACCATGCCCAGGACGGTGAGAAGCCCTCGCCGCACCATCGGGGGCAGCGGCGCCGGAGGCAGGCTCCCGGTCTTCCCCGACACGGTGACCGTGGAGCGCCGCGCCAGGACCCGGCGCTGGATCAGGAAGAGGATCAGCGTCGGTACGAACAGCAGCACGCACAGCAGCGCCGCCATGCCGAAGTCCTGGCGGCCCACGGCCTGCACGTACGCCTCGACCGAGAGCACCTGGTACCCGGCGCCGATGAGGACGGGGTTGCCGAAGTCGGTGATGACGAACATGCCGACGAGCAGCAGCGCGTTCAGGACGGTGGGGAACGCCAGGGGCAGCGTGACCCGGCGGAAGGTCTGGAACCACGTCCATCCGAGGTCCCGGCCGGCCCACTCCAGGGTGGAGCCGATGTTCTTCAGCGTGGGCAGCAGGGTCAGCGTGGCCATGGGGAAGAAGGCGAGCGTCTGGACGAGCCAGAGACCGCCGAGGCCCAGCAGGCTGACGTCCAGTCCCAGCAGCTCGTGCGTGATCAGGCCCCGCCGCCCGAACAGCAGCAGCACCGCGAGACCGACGACGAACGGCGGCGAGATCAGCGGGAGGAGCGCCATCACCCTCAGCACGGCCCGGCCCCTGAGATCGGGCCGGCTGAGGGCGTAGGCGAACAGGAAGCCGACCACGGTGGCGCTCAGCGTCGAGGCCGCGCCGATGACGAGGGTGTTCTTCGCCGCCGTCGCCACGCGCGGCTCGGCCAGCCTGCTCCACGCCTCGCCGTCGGGCTCGAACAGCATGGCCACCGTCGGCACCAGCACCAGGAGGACGAGCAGGCCGCCGACGTAGACCGCGAGAGTGCCGACCGTGATCCGGTCGGCCAGGAGGCGCCTGCGGCTGCGCCGCTGCCAGTCCGGCCGGGTCCCGGGGGCCGGCTCCTGCCCGGTCCGCCGTTCCCGGACGGCGCGCTGGGTCGAGGGCACGGCCATCAGACCCCGTACCGCTTGGCGAACTCCTTCGACACCGCGTCGCGCATCTCGCCGGCGCGCACCGGGTCGTAGTCCACGAGGTCGAGCTCGGCCAGGCCCTGCGCACCGTCGGGGAGGTCGACGTCGTTCCGCACGGGATAGGAGTGGACCAGGTCGACGATCATCTGGGACGCCTTCCTGCCCTGGAGCCACTGGACGAACTTCTCGGCTCCCTGGGGATTCGGCGACCCCTCGACGAGCGCGTTGCCGGAGATGACGACGCCGGTGGGCTTGGGGTAGACGAGTTCGATGGGGAACCCGGCCCCGCGCACGTTGAGCAGGTCGTGGGCGAAGGACACGCCGGCCGCGTACTCGCCGGTGGCGACCAGTTGGGACGGTGCTCCCCCGCTGTCGGTGTACTGGCCGACCAGCTGGTGGAAGGAGTCGAGGAACTTCCACGCGGCCGCGTCGTCCCCGTGGCGGAAGAACTGCGTCGCCACGAACGTGTATCCGGTCCCCGACAGCGTCGGGTTCGGCATGACGAGCTGGCCCTTCAGGTCCGGGCGGAGCAGTTCGTCCCACGTCGTCGGGAGCGGGGCCCCGCCGGTCTCCTCCTTCCACCGGTCGGCGTTGACGCCGACGGTCATCAGGATCAGTTCGTTGGCGTGCCAGTAGCCGTCCGGATCGACGAACCGCTGGTCGACGCCCGCGACGGTGGGCTTGTAGGACCGGATCAGCTTCTGTTTCGCCAGCGGGCCGGCATCCCCGCTGGCCAGGCCGATCACGTCGGCCGCCGGACGGCCGGCCTCGGCCTTCAGCCTCGCCAGCAGTTCGCCGGCGCTCTGCCGCAGCACCTCGACCTCGGTCCCCGATTCGGCCTCGTACGCCTCGGCCAGCCGTCGGGCGGGCTCCTCGGGCATCGGCGTGTACCACGTCACCGGGCCGCCGGACGCGGACGCGGTGTCATCGTCGCCGCCGGATCCGCAGGCCACCGGCCCGAGCATGAGGAGTGCGAGGGAGAGCGCGCCTGCGGCGGCGCGTAACAGGAGTGTGCGCATGAGTGACCGCCTTCGGGATCGGTACGCCCGCAAGAGAGGAGCGCAAGGTCACGATGCACGAAATGGTTATATCTGAGGTGCTTGCTGTCAATACCTCTTGTACACCAATTGCCCGGCGCCGGAGGGCGGTCGTCAGCCCAGGGACGTCGCGGGGTGCGTCACCCCACGGGGGTGCCCCAGGTCCTCCTCCGGGGAGGCCGTCAGGTCCAGCTCCGATGTGATCATGTACCGGTCGCCCCTGAACAACGTCCGGGTGAACTCGATGGGAACGCCGTCCGACGTGCGGGTCGCGGTCCTGAACAGGAACGCGGGAGAGTAGGGCGGCGCGTCGAGCACCGTGGACTCCTCCGGGCTGAGCACCGTCGGCTCGATCGTCTGGGTCCCCGAGGCCACCTTGAGCCCGTACCGGTCGGACAGCAGCCGGTAGAGGGATTTCTCCTCCAGCTCTTCGGCGGGCAGGCCGGGGACCAGGGCGTCCGGCAACGTCGTGGTGGCGATCGCGATCGGATCGCCGTCGGCCAGCCGCAGCCGTCGTACGGTCACGATCGCGTCGGAGGGCGCGATCTGGAGCCGCCAGCTCAGGCGGACGCCCGCATCCGAGCGCTCCACCCCGACGACGCGGGTCGACGGCGTGATCCCTCGGCTGCGCAGGCCCATCGAGAACGACGACGCCGCCGGCGACTGCATGATGGTGGGCCGCGCCACGTAGGTCCCGCTGCCCTGCCTGCGGATGAGATGACCGTCCCTGACCAGGTCGTCGACGGCGCGGCGCACCGTGAGCCTGGAGACCCCGCAGTCCTCTTCCAGCACCCGCTCCGGCGGGATCGGATCGCCCACGTTGAGGTCCTCGAGCAGGCTCATGATCCGCTCCCGGACCATGTTGTGCTTGCGCCCGCGAGGAGCGTCTGCGTCGCCCACGTCCACCTCCTCCAGCCCTTCACGGCGGCACCCGCGCTTCTCTCCCGCATTTTACGCCATGGCCACGAATTGGTATTGACGACTTGTATACCGGCTCATACAGTCACCGAGTAGTCAACTGACCTCCCGGTGAACCATGGCGGAGCGCCGACGCGCCGCCACTTCCTCCGTCCCACGGCTGGCCGCGACCGTCAGGCCGGGTCCGATCATCGTCGCATCAGGGCCGACGCATGACCACCCTGCCTCGATCCGCGCCTTCTTCCGTTCGGCCTGAGCCCTGAGAACCATCGAACGACAAGGGAGCACCAGTGGGAAACCCGATGGTCAACCGCCGCCACCTGTTCGGACTCGCCGGCGCCGGCGGAGCCGCCCTGGCGATGCCCGGCCTGTTACCCGCGCCGGCCCACGCCACCCCGCGACCGGGGGCGACGTGGCCCACGGAGTTCGTCGAGGTGACGCCTGCCGTCGAGGGCGACATCGCCTGGTACGACGTGACCCACTGGGGTGTCGAGGGCAAGGGCTGGTCCGACACGGCGGCCCCCTACGACCGGCTGCCCGCCAGGGCCGAAGCGGTCGTGACCCCCGAGGTCTGGGTGCGGAGCCGGAACTCCTCCGGGCTCCTGACCCGGTTCGTGACCGACTCGACGACCTTCCGCGCCCGCTACCGGCTCAACCTGGCCACCACCGCGATGTACCACATGCCGGCCATCGGCCACAGCGGCGTGGACCTGTACGCGCGTACCGAAGCCGGGCAGGACGCCTGGCTGGCCAACACGCACCCGGCGGCGCAGGACATCGACCAGCAGATGGGCCTCGCGGTCGACCCCGGAGAGCGTCTCTACACCGCCTACCTCCCGCTGTACAACAGCCCGCAGCGGCTGGAGATCGGCGTCGAGGCCGGCTCCTCGTTCACCGGGGTCGCCCCGCGCACCGCCGCACCCGCCGTCTTCTACGGCAGCTCGATCATGCAGGGCGGCGTGGCGTCCCGGCCCGGCATGTCCATCACGGCGCTCCTGGGCCGCCGCTTCGACATGCCCGTCGTCAACCTCGGATTCTCCGGCAACGCGCGGATGGAGCCCGAGATCGCCGAGCTGATGGCCGAGCTCGAGGCGTCGGTCTACGTGGTCGACAGCTCCCCCAACATGAATCCGCAGCAGATCTCCGAACGCGCCGAACCCTTCGTACGCATCCTGCGCGAGGCGCGCCCGGACACCCCCATCCTGCTCGTCGAGGACCGCCGGTACGGCGACGGCCAGTTCGTCCAGTTCCGCCGGGATCGCAACGCCCAGAACGCGGCCGCCCTCCACACGGCGTACCGGAACCTGCGCACCTCCGGCGTCCAGCACCTCCGCTACCTCGATGCCGACCAGCTCCCGCAGGCGGAGGAACTGGTCGACGGATCGCACCCGAGCGACCTGGGCATGGTCACGTACGCCAACGCGTACGAGAAGGTCCTGCGCCCGATCCTGAACGGCAAGTGAGACGGACCGACCGGCCCTGAGACTCTGACCCGCGCCGGCAGGACTCCGCGGCGCAGGTCAGGAGGCCGTGCCGGTTGCCGTGCCGGTCGCCGTGCCGGGTGAAGGGTCAGCGCGCTTGCGGTACACCAGGATGACCGCCCCGCTGCTGGTGTTCTTGGCCTCGGCGAGGTCCAGCCGCATGGCGGGCAGGCCGTCGAAGAGCCGCCGGCCCTCGCCGACGACCACGGGGTGCACCAGCAGCCGGAGCTCGTCGAGGAGGTTCTGCCGCAGCAATGAGCGGATGAGGCTCACGCTTCCGCCCACGCCGATGTCCTGGCCCGGCTGCCGCTTGAGCTCGTCGATGGCGGCGGGAAGGTCACCCTTGAGCAGGACACTGTTGTTCCACTCGACCTTGTTGAGGGTGCTGGAGACCACGTACTTGCGGATGCCGTTGAAGATGCTCGCGAACGGCTCGTCGGTGGAGGCGGGCCAGTAGGAGGCCCAGTCGAGATAGGTGACGCGACCCAGCAGGACGGCGTCCTGGGCGTTGAGCTGGGCTTCCATCTCAGCGGCCATCTCTTCGTCGAAGTCGTGCTGCCACTGGTCCGGCGCTTCCACGACTCCGTCCAGGGAGATGAACAGGCCGGCGAAGACCTTGCGCATGATGGTCGTTCCTTTCGGTTGCTGCGGTGGTCGGAGCGGTCAGGCGGAGATGTTCGCGGGTGATTCATCGATGGTCATCGCGCCGGTGGGGCCGGTGGGGCGGGTCCCGCGCAGGACCACCGCGGTGAGGATGGCGAGCGAGACGAAGGCGACGATGCTCACGGCCGCCACCGAGGTGAGGCCGGAGGTGAACGCGACCCGGGCATTGTCCAGCAGTTCGGTGCCGGTCCCTGTGGGTAGCCGCGGCGCGGTGATCACCGCGCCGACGATCCCCTCCTGCGCGCTCTCGCCGAGTTGTGCCGGCATCGCCGTCGGTAGCGTGAGCCGGTCGCGGTAGACGGCGGTGCCCACGCTGCCGAGGACGGCCACGCCCAGCGCGACGCCGAGTTCGCCGCTGGTTTCCGACAGCGCCGAGGCCGAGCCGGCGCGTTCGGGGGGCGCGGCGCCGATGATGAGCTCCTGCACCAGCGGCAGCCCGACGCCGACACCGACCATGATGATGACGAACGAGGGGATCAGAACCGCCATGCCGTCTTCGGGGGGTGTCCGGGTCAGCACCGCGAAGCCTGCCGCCGACAGGACCATCCCGGCAGTGATGACGCCGCCCGGACGGAACCGGCGGCTGAGACGCGGTGCCAGGTTGCCGGCGACGAGCATCCCCAGCACCGCGGGGAGTTGCCACAGGCCGGCCTGCAGCGGCGGTAACGCGGCGACCGTCTGGAGATAGAGGTTGATCAGCAGCCAGACACCGCCCATGACGGCGCCGCTCAGCAACGAGAGAGTCAGAGCGGCGCTCACCTGCCGGTTGGCGAACAGGCGCAGGTCCAGCAGCGGTGCCGTCAGGATGCGCTGGCGGTGGACGAACACCGCCCCCAGCGCCAGGCCGGCCACCATGGCCAGCGCGGCTCCAGGTCGCAGCCCGTTGGCGGCCAGGTCCTTCAGCCCGTAGACGACCGGCAGGATCGCCGAGAGCGAGAGCGCCACGCTCAACGGGTCCAGCCGTCCGGCCTGGGCCGGGTCACGGTATTCGGGCAGCAGCACAGGGCCGGTCACCACCAGGAGCACCATCACGGGGACACCCAGCAGGAAGGCCGAGCCCCACCAGAAGTTCTCCAGCAGAGCGCCGCCGACCACGGGGCCGATCGCGACGCCGCCCATGAAACAGCTGACCCAGACCGCCAGCGCGGTCGTCCGCTGCCCGGGATCGCGGAACATGTTGCTGATCAGCGCCAGGGTGGACGGCATCAGCGTGGCGCCGGCGATCCCCAGCACGGCACGGGCGACGATCAGCATCTCCGGGCTGCCGGAGCTGGCGGCCAGGACGGAGGCGACCCCGAACACGACGGCGCCGGCCAGCAGCAGCCGGCGCCGGCCGACCCGGTCGCCGAGTGTGCCCATGGTGACCAGGAAGCCGGCGAGCAGGAAGCCGTAGATGTCCATGATCCACAACTGCTGGGTGCCGCTGGCGCCGAGATCCGCCGCCAGTTGCGGCAGCGCCAGGTACAACACGCTGGTGTCCAAGGCCAGCAGCAAGGTCGGCAGAGCCAGCACCACGAGCCCTGTCCACTCCCGCCGCGTCGCCCTGAGCGGTGCTGAGGACGAGGTCACTTTTCCTCCGGTCATAGGAGTGAGCACCTCCACCTGCCGCCGGGTGGTGTACCGACCACCCGCCGGGCCGATGGGCGGCTAGCTCAGGATGTCGTGAAGGGTCTGGGCGAACTCCTTCGGCTCGCTGTCGAAGCCGCCGTGGTCCCCGGGGAAGTCGACCAGCGGCGTGCCCAGCCGTTCCGCGAGCGCGGCGGCGGCACGTTGGGGGAAGGTGCCGGCAGAGGCGCTGCCGCCGCCGACCACGATCCGGGTGGGTGCCGCGCGCAGGGCGGCGATGTCGGGTTCGTACAGCGTGATCGGCAGGAGAGCATGACCGAACAGGCGCTCGCCCGCAGCCACGTCTTCCTCGGACGGCTCCTGCGGCTCGCCCTCCGGCATGGGAGGAGGATCGAAGCCGCCGAAGGCGAAGAACTTGCCCCATGCCGCCCCCTGGCCCTCGGTCAGGTAGGTGTCATGGATGTCATGGAGCGCGGCACGTGCCTGCTCCCTGTCCGGCACCAGCTCGGCCAGGGGAGGGTCGTGGGCGACGAGAGTGCGGAGCCGGTCCGGATACCTGGCGGCCAGCGCGAGACCGATGACCGCACCGCCGCTGTTGCCGAACAGATGGGCGGGCTCTGACCCCACGAGGTCGAGCACCGTCTTGACGTCGTCGGCGAGCACCTCGGGAATCGCATCCTGGTTGCGGTCGGCGATCGTGCTGCGGCCGAACCCCCTCGGATCGATCGTGACGACGGTGTAGTGCCCGATCAGCACCGAGACGAGCGCCTCGAAGCCGCTGCCGTCCATGGGATGACCGATGACCCCGAGCACGGGCCCGCTGCCTTGAACGTCGTAGTGGATCCGGGCGCCCGGCACGTCCACGGTGTGCGACATGGCTACTCCTCTTCGAAACGCTGGAACTAGACGGTACAGTACCGACACGAGTACGGAACTGTCTAGTACTATTCGTGGAGTCCGGTGACAAGGTAGGTGGCGTGAACCCGCAGCAGCGAGCAGAGCAGGACATGGGCCGGCCGGCGGCCGCACAGCCGGAGGACGACATGGAGATCGGCCGCACCGCGCGAAAACGACGCGCGATCCTGCGGGCCGCCACGGAAGTGTTCCTCCAGAACGGCTATCTCGGAGCGAGCATGGACCAGGTGGCCGCCCGGGCCGCGGTGTCCAAGCAGACCGTCTACAAGCAGTTCGAGGACAAGGAACGCCTGTTCGCCGAGATCATCCTGGGCACCAACGATCAACTGGTCGGCGGATTCGTGCAGGCCGCCGACCAGCTCGACGGGGCCACCGACGCGCGGCAGGCCCTCCGGGAGGTCGCACGCGGTTTCATCGAGATCCTCACCCAGCCGGACGTCATCCGGTTGCGCCGCCTGGTCATGGCCGAGGCCGACCGGTTCCCCGACCTGTCCGGAGCCTGGTTCGAGCGCGGCTTCCACCGATCGCTGGTGGTCCTGGGAGAGGCGATGCAGGGGCTGGCCGACCGCGGCGTCCTGCGGGATCTCCCCGATCCGACCCTGGCCGCCTACCAGTTCGCCGGGCTCATCATGTACAAGCCGATGAACCAGGTGATGTTCGCCGGCACCCTGGCCAAGCCACCCGTCGACGAACTCGAACGCATCGCGGACGAGGCGGTGAAGGTGTTCCTCGCGGCCTACGACGGTGATCACACCTGACCCGGGCGGCCGGGCGGATGGCGATCAGCGCCGGGCTCAGCGGTGCGGCCCCATGCTCAGCAGGCCCATGCACACCGAACCCAGCAGCGCCGTGACCATGAAGGCGCCGAGCACCATCGTCGGCCCCAGCCCTGCCTCCAGGATCCACCCTCCCAGCGAAGGAGAGATGATGGCGCCGACGCGGCCGACCCCGTGGGTCCAGCCGATGGCCGTGGCGCGCAGAGCGACCGGATAGGCGTCGGCGACCGAGGCGGTGATCAGGTTGAGCGCGCTGTGCGCACCGGCGCCGATGAGCGCGATCAGGCTCAGGAACACTACGGTGCTGCCCGGGTGCAGCACGCAACCCAGGATGCCCAAGCCCGTCAGCAGGGCGCTCAGCCCAGCGACCCGCCTGGTGCTCCAGCGCAGGGTCAGCGCGGCAAGCGCGAACGATCCGGTCAGCGCGCCGAGGTTGAGCACCGTGGAGAACTGCAGCGCCGATGAGAGCGGGTAGCTCAGGTCGCGCATGAGCTGCGTCAGCCAGGTGTTCAGCCCGTACCAGGTGAGCAACATCATGAGGTTGGCCAGGGGGAACACCATCGTGCTGAGCCGTAGCCCCGGCGCGAACAGCATGGAGGCACTGATCGGCTCGGGCGCCCGGCCGCGGTAGTCCGCGGAGTCGGGTAACCACAGGAAGGCCACGACCAGGATGGCGACCGAAGCCACACCGCCGATGAGGAACATCACGCGCCAGCCGCCGACGGGGAGCACGACCAGCCCGGTCAAGGAGGCGAGCATGCCACCCGCGGGCAGGCCCGCCATGAGGACGGTGAAGACGGCTCCGGTGCGGTCGGCCGGAGCCAGCTCCCTGGCCAGGGCCAGAACGACGGGCAAGACCGCGCCCATGCCGATCCCGGCCAGCAGCCGGAAGGCGCCCAGCTGCCATGGCGCTGCGGCCACGGCACTCGCGATCGTCCAGAGCGTGAACCAGGCGACCGACCCGAGGACGAACGGCCGCCGGCCGGACAGGTCGCTGCGCCTGCCGACGGCCAAGGCACCGACCAGCATGCCCACGTAAGCGGCGCTGCCCAGCGTGCCGGCGCTCGCCCGGGTGAGCTCCCATCCCGGTTCCTGCAGCAGGGACGGCAGCAGCGCGCCGTACACGATGAGGTCGTAGCCCTCGGCGACCACGACGAGCGCGCAGATCGCGACGGCAGACCACATGCGCACGCCTCTCCTTCCGCACGACGGAGCCCCTGGATCACCTCGGCGACCGCACCGGGTACCGGCGCCACGGGGACACGCGGGCGGGCCGAGCCGACGCGGCCGGGCCGGGAGAGCTCCGTACCGTGGCGGGCGCCCGATCCCGACGGCGTCATCCTCGCCGCTCCACGCGGCCCGGGCGTCGGTCGAGGGGAGGCCGTCCGGATACGCCCAGGGGCGTACGGCGATCCCGCGTGACCAGCCCGGCGAGGAAGGTGGTGAGGATCCGCGTCAGAGCATGCGGGATGTGTACGCGCGGAGCGTGTCGGCCAGGCGTTTGCGGTGCCGGGTGACCTCGTCGGCGGTGACCCCGTTGGCGGTGGCCCAGGCGAAGTCGTCCGTGACCAGGCGCAGTGCGGCGTTCATGGTCGCGGCGGCGAGCCGGACCTCCGGCGTGTCCGGCGGCAGTCCGAGACGGCCGGACAGGACGTCGGCCAGGGTGGGTTCCGCGCGTTCCTGGAGGACGAGCCATGCGGCGCGCAGGGCGGGCTCGCTGCGGCTCATGCGAACCACCGCGAGCAGGGCGTCGATGTCGGCGCGGGAGTCCTCCGGCACGAAGGTGTAGTTGGCGCGCAGATGGTCGGGGAGATCGCGGCCGGCCGGCCAGGTCCGTAACACCTCACAGAAGGCGTCGAGCGACTTGGTCAGCAGGGGCTGGACACAGCTTTCCTTGGTGCGGAACAACCGCCACAGGGTGCGCTCTGACACGCCGGCCGCCTTGGCGATCTGAGCTCCGGACGTGCCGGCGACCCCTTGTTCCCGGAAGAGCCGGACCGCCGCCCGGGAGATCTTCAGGCCCTGTTGGCGCCGGGCCTCGTCGCTGAGTGGTGGACGCCCTCCGAGGTTGGCCGTGCCGCCGCGCTGAGAAGCCACTGGTACCGCCCCTCGATGCCTGATGAATGTCCTGGAGACTACCCCATCGAATTATTGGCAGTAAGTGCCACAAAGGGTAGGGTCCGTAACGGCGTCCGTCGGCTTAGGAGACAACCATGACCGTGACCTCTGAACGACCGCACCTGCCGTTCCCCCGCCCCAACGTCCTTGAGCTTTCCCCGCTGTACGAGGTGCTACGCCGCGAGGCCCCCATCACCCCGGTCACCACCCCGGTCGGCGATCCCGCCTGGCTGGTGACGCGGTACAGCGAGGTCCGGCAGTTGCTGAGCGACAAGCGCCTGGGCCGGTCGCACCCCGAGCCGGACAAGGCCGCGCGCATCAGCGCCGCGGCGATACAGGACGGGCCGACAGGCTCCTACGAGACAGAGGAAGCCGATCACACGCGCATGCGGCGGTTGCTGACGCCGGCGTTCTCGGCCAAGCGGATGCGGATGCTCTCCGGACACGTCCAGCACCTGGTCGACGGCTATGTCGACGACCTCGTCCTGGCGCGCGACGCGGCGTCGGACGGGGTGGTCGACCTGCACGCCGGTGTGGCGCTGCCGTTGCCGGTGGCGGTGATCTGCCGGCTGCTCGGCGTGCCCGAGGAGGACAGTGAACGGTTCCGCTCGTTGTCCGAGCGGATGGCGGGGCTGACGGATCATCAGGATGCGCAGGCGGCGCGCGGGGAGTTCGCCGCCTACATGACCGGCCTGGCGGAGGCCAAGCGGGCGCGGCCGGGCGAAGACGTGATCTCCGACCTCGTCGCGGCGCAGAGCGAGGATGCGGGGTTCACCTACGAGCAGATGGTCAGGCTGTGTGTCGGGCTGCTGTTCGCCGGCCACGAGACCACGGTCAACCGCATCGGTCTCGGGACGTTGTTCCTGCTGACCCGGCCCGAGGCGTGGAGGAGTCTGGTCGACGATCCCGCCGCGCGCACCGACGCCTGCGTCGAAGAGATCATGCGGCTGGGAGCTCCCGGGGATCTCGGGCTGCTCCGCTACGCTCACACCGACGTGGAGGCCGCGGGGGTCACCATCCGCCGCGGCGACGCGGTCATCCTGTCGATCAACTCCGCGAACCGCGATCCCGAGGTCTTCGCCGAGGCCGAACGGTTCGCCCCTGGCCGCGAGCAGGGACACCTCGGATTCGGGCACGGCTCACACTTCTGCATCGGGGCCAGCCTGGCACGCATCGAGCTGCGGATCGTGTTCGCGACCCTGGCCCGGCGGCTCCCGGACCTGCGCCTGGCCGTGGAACTCGACGACCTCGAAGTGCGCCCGACGCTGACGGGAGGCGTGACCTTTTTGCCCGTGACCTGGTGACATCTGCGCCGGGTTCCAGTTACTTCCCTCCGCATACCGTGCAGTCGGGATCGCGTGGCCACTCGGTCAGCGTCGTCGCGCAACCCGCGGCGAAGTCGATCGTCAGTGGCCGCCCGGCATAAGCCGGGGGCTCGAACGCGGTCAGATGCCGTGCGATCTCGAAGGCCCCGAACGAGCCGAGGAGCCCGGCGACCGGGCCGATGCCCCGGTGGGTTCCCGGTCGGACGTCCCGCAGCCGCGCTGCCGCGGGCTCGTCCGGGCCGGTGTGATGGCCGGGATCGGACGGGTCATGCGGGATGCAGGCGCGGCAGGCGCTGATTCCTGGCGCGACCGACCAGACGATCCCCTGCGTCACGCCCATCCCACCGCGGACGTACGGCACGTTGTGCCGCACGCACGCCTCGTTGACCCAGAGGTCGGCCTCGCGAGGCTGGTCGATGCCGGAGGCCACCAGGTCGGGGCGGGTATCGGCGAGGATCTCCGCCAGTTGCCCGGCGCCTTCGACACCGGAGTCGATCGTGGCGACGTCCATGTCCGGGTCGAAGGCGCGCGCCCAGTCCGCGGCGCGCTCCACCTTCCTGGCGCCGATGTCGGACCACCGGTAAAGATACTGTCCGGAGAAGTGGCGTGCTTCGACGGTGTCACGGTCGAGGAGCGTCAGCTTCCGAACGCCGAGCCCGCACAGGTGGGGAATCGTGTGGGCGTTGGGCCCGCCGGTTCCCAGCACCAGCACATGGGCCTCGCTCAACTGCTGCTGAAGGTCCTCACGGCTGCGTTCCAGCGTGCCGAACGACTCGAAGAAGGCCAGGTTGCCGGAGTGGCGCTCAGCCGCCGTCCCGCTCATGCCACCGAGATGGTCGCCGTTCTCCAGGAGGCGCCGCTCGTCGAGCGCTTTGAGCGTGTCGGTCGTGTCCACGATCGGCAGGCCCAGTTCGTCGGACAACTCGGTGATGGTCCGGCCGCCTTCTCTGAGCAGAAGCAGCAGTTTCTCCACCACGCCATCCGGATCGGCGAGCACCAGGAGGTCGCGGGGATCGTGGACAAGGGTCAGCTTGTCCACGGAGCGCTCCCACGCGAGCTCCTTGAGCCGTGGCCTCATCCGATCCCCCGTTTCGCGCAGCGCCGCAAAGGCACCAATATGTCGGCAGCAGAAGGGACCGGCAAGGACACACACCCCACGCATCAGGCCATTCCGCGAATCCTCATCGCGGCCGGCCGGCTCAGCTGTCGCCCGCGCGGAGTACCTCGCTCAGCCGTCGTCGCCGGCGTAGCGCCGATTCGACGGGCACCACGACGGCGACCGCCGCCAGGAACACGACCGCCACCAGGCCGATCCCCCACCACGGCAACGCCACGGCCGGATCCGCGCCGGTGAGCAGGTGCAGGGCGAGCGAGCCGAACGTCAGGCGGGCGAGCACCACCCCGAGCAGCGGCCCGCACACAGCGGCGACCACCACCGGCGGCAGCAGTTCTCCCGCGGCGACCCAGCGCGCCTCCCTGGGGCGCAGCCCGAGGGTGCGCAGCCGGGTCAGGGTCAGCCATCGCTCCGGCGCGCCGGCCGCCGTGCCGAGCGCGAGTCCGAGCAGGCCCAGGACCGGAAGGGTCACCGCCGAGACCCATGCCAGCCGCAGCAGTCCCGAGGCCAGCGGGCCGTCCGCGCTCCCGTGGCCGACAGCGGCACCGAGGGTGAGCGCGTACGCGGTCAAGGCCACGGAGGTCACGAGCGCCGGCAGCGGCAGCACCCGGGCCGAGGTCGCCGCCGCCCTCGCGGCCCCGAACACCGCCAGCGGCCGGCTCGACCGCAGCAGCCGCCTGAGCACGAAGCGCGTCGCGAGGGGCAGCAGCCGCGCCAGCATGAGCGCGCCCGCGATGGCGCAGAGGGCGGGCGCGCTCGCGGGCAGCACCCCGCCACCGATTCCACGCTGGTACAGAGCGACGAGGGCGCCGGCCGCGGCCGCCAGCACCCCGGTCTCGAGTGCGGCCCGCCGCAGCCGTACGGTGTTACGCACCCACCGCCGCGCACTCCGGTTGGCCGGGACGCGGCGGTCCCGCGTGGCGCGGGCGGCGGCGAGCGTCCCGAACGCCGGTCCGGCGGCGACGGCGGAGACCACCACGGGCGCGATCCACTCCAAGGAGACCCCCGGCGCGACGGCCCTGGCCAGGCCGAGCCCGGCCGCCGCGGCCACCAGCGCCAGCACGGCGGATTCGAGCAGCAGCTCGCCCGCGATCACCGGGAGCGACATCCCTCTCCGCCGGGCGGCGGCCAGGGCGGGAGCGCGGCGGTGCACCAGCAGGTCGGCGGCGAGCAGCAGGACCAGGACGGCGACGGCGAGCAGGGTGAGGAGCAGCACGGACGCTTGCGCGAACGCGGCATCGACCTGGGAGCCGACGTCCCGCAGCACCCCGTCGAGCCGGGTCTCCCACTTCAGCGAGCCGTCCCTGGCGCCGGAGGAGCCGGAGGCCGCCTTGAGCGCGACCACCTTCGCGACGACCGACGGGACCACGGCCCAGGTGAGCCGGGCGGGGTCGGGCGTGAACCAAGCGGTACGCCGCAGCTCGTCCTGGGCGAAGGCGAGCCGGGCGTCGGGCAGCGAGTCGCGGGACAGCAGCCCGGCGAACCGGGTGCTTCCCGTGCCGTCCGCGCCGGTGACGGGGCTCAGCAGCGAGGGCACGAGCCGCCAGGCGGGATCGGCGCTGTCCCGGGGCCGGAAGATGCCGCTGACCTGGACCTTCTTGACGTTCCCCTGCTCGTCGGCCAGCGGCAGGCGGGCGCCGGGACGGATCTGCAGGGCGGCGGCGTCCGCCTCCGACAGGCCCACCTGCACCGGCCACGGCGGCGCGCCGTAGGGAACCGACGCCGTCCTGGAGGCGGTGGGCCGGGGCGGGCCGCCCGCGATCCAGGTCACGCCGGGCCCGCCGTCGCGAGCCACGTAGGCGAGCTGGAACGTCCGCAGCACACTGCCGTCGGTGATCTTGAGGGTGGGGCTGATGACGGTGGCGACGGGTGGATGCAGGGCGGCGCGCAGGCCGGGGCCGAGTTCGTCGGTCGCCCTGGTGCGGAAGTCGTCGACGTCCTCGGCGAGGCGGGGGTGCCGGAGGCGGCCGGCGTTCGGCCCGCTGTCGTCCTCCATGCGGGCGTGGACCTGGAGGTGGCCGCCGTCCGTGCGTACGGCGTCGCGTACGGCGGCGTCGGCGGTCGCGGACAACAGCGGCGGCATCGCTCCGGCGAGCAACGTGACGGCCACCACCACGAGGGCGGCCAGGAGCAGCGGCCCGGCGTCCGCGCGGGCGCGGCCGGCGACGTTGGGCCAGTGCGGTGCCGGGATCCTCACGACGCCACCCGCAGGTACGCGGCATCGGCGAGCCGGGCCTGGACGACGACCACCACGCCCACCGCCAGCGCGCACCCGGCCGACAGCCCGGTGAGCAGGGCGGCCTCGGCGGCCCACGGCCAGACGGGCAGGACCTCGGGCACGGGAGCGGCGCCGGTGTCGGAGCGGACGAGCAGCGGCGCGACGACGCGGGTGGCCAGCGCGCCGACGACCGCGCCCGCCGCGAGCAGCGGCAGCAGGATGCCGACGTGCTGGCCGAGCAGCACGGTACGGATCTCGCGCCGGGTCATCCCGAGACCCCGCAGGCGCGCCACCTCGACCGCGCGGGCCCGCAGGTCGAACGTCACGTGCAGGACGATCCCGGCGATCATCAGCAGCACCGCGGCCGGGACGAGCAGCCGGAGCACCGCCGGCAGCCCCGCCCGCAGCGGGCCGCCGGTGAGCCGGGCGGTCTCGGACGCGCGCGTGGTGACGGCGCCGAGGCGGAGATCGGCCGCGTCGCCTCGGGTGGGATGGCCGACCCACCACGCGTCCACGGGTACGTCGAAGTCGCCGCTGACGGCGAGGGCACGGGAGAGGGCGTCGAAGTCGGCCAGGACGGCCGCGGCGCCCGGAGCGGACGGCACGGCGGGCAGCACCTCGGCCACGGTGACCTGGACGGGGGTGAGCCCGACGGTGAGGTCGAGCCGGGAGCCGCGCCGGGCGCCCGCCTCGTCGGCGAAGCGGGCCGAGACGGCGACGGGCACCGGGCCGGGGGCCGGGAAGGCGGTGGCGACCAGGGTCCTGGCGGCGTCCGGCGGGCCCTTCAGCGCGACGGTCGTGGTCATCCTCAGCTCGGTGCCCGCGGAGGTGCCGGTCAGGGCGACGGCCGGGTTGCCGAGCTGCCCGGGGGCCGGTCCGGCGGAGGTGGCGGTCCAGGGTGGTGTCTCAGCGCCGGTTCCCGCCACGGTGAGCGTCACGGCGACGCGGCTGTCGCCCGCCGGGGGTTCCGCCAGGGCATGGGAGTAGCCGGTGCCCACGTTCCCCGTCGCGATCGCGATCGGCAGGGACACCGCGACCAGCCGCAGCCCTTCGGCCGTCGCGCAGTCCGGCAGCGGATGTGTTTTCCCGTCGAGCGGGATGGGCGCGCCGGTGCACGGTGTACGCAGCCCTGTCGCGTCCTGCAGCAGCAGCCGGGGCGTCACGGTGAGCGGCGTCGCGCCGGTCGCGTTCCCGGTCAGGGAGAGCCCGGCCCCGGCCGGCACGGGAACACCGGCGGCGCGGGCCTGCGGCGCGAGCGCGGCGCCGACGGCGTTCCAGGTGCGGCCGTCGTTCAGCCGCCCGCGCAGCAGCGCCCCGGCGCGCGTGGTGTCCACGGCGATCAGCCGCGGCGGGTCACCGGCGCCGCCGAGCCACTGCCCGACCGCGATGCCCCGATCGGTCGCGGGACTCACCTCTCCTCCGCCGGCCGCCCGGACCACCGCGCCCTGCCCGGCGGCGGGCGGGGCGGCGAGGGTGAGCGCGAGATCGGTGCCGACGGACAGATCGGCCTGGTCCTGCTGGGAGCGCTGCCACGTGGCGTCGAACCCGACCCCGTACGTGGCCGCCGCGCAGCCCAGCCCGACCAGCAGCCCCGCCGCGACCGCCTGCGGCCTGCGGGCGGCTTCGAACGCGGCCAGCGGCACCATCAGCCCCCGGGCCCGGACGGCCAGCCGTTCCACGACGCGCAGCGCGGGCCACACCAGGCGCAATGCCACTGCCGATCCGGCGATGAGCAGCAGCGCGGGAGCGAGCACCCGTACCGTGTCGATGGGCGAGCCGGAGCCGGCCGGCTGGTCGCGCAGCTGCCACCAGCCGACGGCGGCGAGCGCCACGAGCAGCACGTCGGCGCCGGACCGGGCGAGCAGCTCCCGCCGCCCGCGCACACCGGCGGACCAGGTCCGCAGCGAGGGCACGATGAGCACCGCCGCCAGCGCCAGCGCGCCGCCGGCGACGGACGCCACCTGTGCGGCGTTCACGCCGAAGGGCGTGGCGAGCCCGGCTCCGGCCATGGGCGGCAGCCGGGTCAGCCCGGCGTGCAGGGCGGACGAGGCCGGGATCGCGACCGCGGTGGCGAGCACGGCGAGCGCGCCGGCCTCGGCGACCGCGGCGCCGGCGAGCTGTCCGCGGCCGGCGCCCAGCGCGGACAGCAGGGTGGTCTCGTCGCCGCGCACACCGGCGCTGAGCCGGCCGGCGAGGGCGAGAGCGGTCGCGGTCAGGACGAGTCCGATGGCGGCGACGGCGAGCACGGCGGCCGTGGTGACCCGCTGCTGGTCGTGCGCGGCCAGCAGGGTCGAGGGCAGCCGGGAGGCGACGCGCTGGATGCGTACGCGGTCGCCGAGCGTCTGCCCCAGCCGGCGGTCGGCGCCGAGCACGGCGTGGGTGACGGTGTCGAGGTCGCGGACGGAGGGGGCGGACAGGTCGGGGTGGGCGGTGATCTCCAGCCGGTCGAGGGTGGAGCCGCCGCCGAGCAGGTCGGCGAGGTCGACGAGGAACGGCCCGTACGCGTGAACCGGCTGTGCGGAGCGGCCGTCGCGGTAGGCCAGGTCGTAGCCGGCGGCGGCGAGGGGGTCGCGATCCCAGCCGGTGCCCGGCAGCGGGCGTACGATCCCGATCACGCTCACCTCGACCCCCTGCTCGGGATCGTCGGCCAGCTCCCTGCCGAGGCCGACCCGGCTGCCGACGGTCAGGCCGAGCTGCCGCGCGGTGCTCTCCAGGACCACGGCCTCGGCCGGCGCGGCACCCGCCCGAGGCAGGCGACCGCCGGCCAGTTGGGTGCGGGCCGGCAGGTCCTCCACCCCCGACAGGTACGCCACGGCCGGGACACCGGCGCCGGGCATCGACCGCATCACGGTCGACGTGCGTGCGGCCGTCGTCGTCGCGAACGGAGCGAGGGCCGAGGTCAGCGCGGCGCGGGTGTCGTCGGCGACGGATCTCGCGTGTTCACCGCGAATGGTGACGGTGTAGGCGGTGACGTCGACCTGGTCGGGGGTGGCGCGAGCGGCGGCGGTCTCCAGCGCCTGCTCGGCGGTACGGGTGAGCAGGAGGGCACAGGTGCCGAGCAGCGTGGGGCCGACCAAGGCGACGGCCAGGAGGGCGGCCAGCAGGGGCCATTGCGCACGGGCTCGCCGGGCGACCAGCCTCAGCACGGACGGCTCTCAAGGATCACGAATCGCCCCGGCCGTCGGAGCGCCCGTCAGGAGGCATGCCGGGATGGTGGCCGAGCCGCCCGTCGTCGATGCGGATCACCCGGTCGGCCAGCGCGAGCATCGTCGGGTCATGCGTGGAGACCAGCGCCGTCACCCCCTCCGACTCCACCACCCCGCGCAGCAGCGCCATCACCGACAGGCCGGTCTCGGCGTCGAGCTGCCCGGTCGGCTCGTCAGCGATCAGCAGCCGGGGCGACGCGGCCAGCGCGCGGGCGATCGCCACCCGCTGCTGCTGCCCGCCGGACAGCTCACCGGGAAGCTGCTCGGCGTGGGCGGCCAGTCCGACGAGTTCCAGCAGCAGCGCGACCCGGCGCTCACGCTCCACCGGCGGTACGCGGGCCAGCCGCAGCGGGGCGCCCACGTTCTCCGCGGCCGACAACACCGGGATCAGGCCGAAGGTCTGGAAGACGTACGACACCTTCTCCCGCCGTAACAGGGACAGGCCGTCCTCGTCGAGGGCGGTGACGTCCGTTCCGTCGACGTGGACCGTACCGGAGTCCGGCCGGTCCAGGCCGCCGATGATGTTGAGCAGCGTCGTCTTGCCGGAGCCGGACCGTCCGACGAGGGCGGTCATGGTGCCGGTCGCGAGCTCGAACGTCACGTCCCGCACCGCGTGCACGGCGGTCGCCCCGCTGCCGTACCGGCGATGAACGCCGCGCACCCTCACCAGCGGCCCGCCGTTCATCCGGGCCCGTCGCCGTCGGGACGGATCGCGACGTGATCGGCCTCCAGCACCAGCCGGACCCGCCGCGTCAGCGCCAGCGCCTCCCGGTAGTCGCGCGGGACCTGGACCCGCCCCGCCCGGTCCATCACCGCGTACTCCTCCGCGATCACCTGCGGGGCGCCGTCGTCCCCGGTGGTGGTACGCCGCAGCACCTCGCTGCTCGTGCGCCCGTCGCGGATCGCCACCGTGCGCTCCACCTGCCCGCTGACCGCGGGATCGTGGGTCACGATGACGACGGTGACGCCCAGCCGCCGGTTGATCTCCCGCAGCACCCCGAACACCTCGGCCGACGTGGCGCTGTCGAGTTCCCCGGTCGGCTCGTCGGCCAGCAGCACCCTGGGCTCGTTGGCTAGGGCCACCGCGATGGCCACGCGCATCTGCTGCCCGCCGGACAGGTGCGCGGGCCGCCGCCCGGCGCAGTCGGCGACGCCGAGCAGGTCCAGCAACTCGGCGGCGCGCCTGCGGCGTACCCGGCCGGGGGTGCGGGCCGCGGTCATCGGCAGGTCGACCATCTGCCGCGCGGTCAGGTAGGGGATGAGGTTGGCGGCCGTCTGCTGGCGTACGAGGCCCACGGTGTGCCGCCGGTACCGCACCTGATCGGCACGCGACATGTCCAGCAGGTTCCACCGATCGACCCGTACGCGCCCGGCGGTGGGAGCGTCGACCCCGGCCAGGATGGACAGCAACGTCGACTTTCCCGACCCGGACGCGCCGACGACGGCCACCATCTCCCCGCCGTCCACGACCAGGTCCAGCCCCTGCAGTGCCTGTACCTCGACCGATCCGGACTGGTAGATCCGCACCAGGCTCTCGCACACGATCAGCGCGTCTCGCCCGGACTCCGGCGCCTTCGCAGGGGGTTGCGGCAGGGACAAGGACGTGATGGACAACCCCTCCTCAACCCGGGCACGGATTCGCTTTTACGGCCAGACTCTATCGTTCTCACAAATCTGCCCCAAGCCCCTTTCTCGCCGCGAATTCCACCGCGCGCTCGCGTGGGCGGCATCCACCGGCGGAAAAGGCCGGGAATCGACCCGTGGCCCACGCTATGGCCAGGGCGGCGGTGGTGGCTCCTGCGAGCGAAGGACCGGCTCCAGGGCCCGCGTGTCCGGGTGGAGGGCCCGGGCGCACAGCGTGAGCGTTTCCGCGAGTGTCGTGCGGTCCGGGTCGTCGATCTCGGCGAGCATGACGGCCTCGATCGTGTCGAGCGAGCGGTCGCATCGCCGGAGGGTGCTCAGGCCCTCCGGGGTGAGGCGGGTGCGCAGAGCGCGGCCGCCACGGGGATGCGGGTCGCGGCGGATCAGGCCGCGTTGTTCGAGATTGCGGATGACCAGGTTCATCGCCTGCGGGGTGACGAAGGCGATGCGGGCCAGGTCGGCCGAGGATGGGGCGTCGCGCAGGCGCAGCTCGCTGAGCGCCATGTATTCGGTGGTCGTCATGCCGTGCCGGGCGAGCGCTTCATCCAGGCAGGCGCGGATGCGGCGTTCCAGCCGGAACACCAGGTAGCTCACATGGGGCGGCGGTGCGTCCGGTGCAGCGGCCGCGGGGACACCCGGATCGGTCACCAGGAGACGATATCGCGCGCCGTCGGAACGGAGCCCGATGTAAGTTTCGCGCACCGGTATCAAGGACATTGATAACAAGTTACTTGATAACCAGCGGAAACAGCGCTTCGCCAGGTGAACGGCCGGGCACGCGCGCCGGGCGAGCATTGACGGTGGATTGCGGCCCTTCTATTTTCCAGCGACCGAGGTCTGTACGCGGCGGACCGATGTGCGGCGCGCCGCGGACACGGAGAGGAGGAGCTCGAATGACACGATTGACCACGGTGCTGGCCGGTGCCTGCGCCACGGCGCTCGTCGCCGTCATGACCGTGGTACTCGGATCGCCGGCCGTCGCCGCCACCCTGGTGGAGGTGACCGCCTTCGGCAGCAACCCGGGCAACATGCGGATGCACGTCTACGTGCCGGACTCGCACCCGTCCTCGCCGGCGATCGTGGTCGCCATGCATGGTTGCGGCGGCTCCGGTCCCGGCTTCCACCAGAGCAGTGAGTTCGCCTCGCTGGCGGATCGATACGGCTTCATCGTCATCTACCCGACCGCCACCCAGTCGGCGGGGTTCGGCAACTGCTTCGACACCTGGTCGGACGCCGCCAAGCGGCGCGGCGGCGGCAGCGATCCGGTCTCGCTCCTCTCCATGATCGACCATGTCGAGCGGACCTATCAGGGAGACCCGGACCGGGTCTACGCCACGGGCAGCTCCTCCGGCGGGATGATGACCCAGCACATGCTCGCCGTGCACCCGGACGTGTTCAAGGCAGGGGCCTCCTTCATGGGCGTGCCCTTCGACTGTTTCGCCGGCGCCTCCGACTATCCGCCCGGCAGCAGCAGGTGCACCGGCGGAAGCATGGACCGGACCCCCCAGCAGTGGGGCGACGCGGTCCGCCAGGTGTACCCGGAATTCTCCGGCACCCGCCCGCGCATGCAGCTGTGGCACGGCACCAGCGACACGCTCGTGCCGTACTCGCTGCTGCGGGAGTCGACCGACCAGTGGACCGACGTGTTCGGGCTGAGCCAGACCCCGACCGGCACCGACACCCCGCAGGCGAACTGGAACCGCAGCCGGTACGCCGACCGGTCCGGCACCGTGCAGGTCGAGGCGTACAGCATCCAGGGCGCCGGACACGCTCTCCCGCAGGGCGGCATGGCCCTCTACGCCATCCAGTTCTTCGGACTGACCACCAGCCAGAACGACACCACGCCGCCGACCACGCCGGGCACCCCTGTCGCGTCCGGCGTGACCGCCACCAGTGCCACGCTGACCTGGACCGCGTCCACCGACCAGGGCGGCTCCGGCCTGGCCGGCTACACCGTCTACCGGGAGCAGGGCACCACCGATCCGCAGCTCGGCCAGTCCACCACCACCTCGATCACCCTGACCGGGCTGAGCGCCGGCACCCAATACCAGGTGTACGTACGGGCGCGTGACGGCGCGGGCAACCTGTCGGGCAGCTCGGCGCCGGTCACCTTCACCACGACCTCCACCGGAGGCGACACCACCCCGCCGACCGCCCCGGCCGGGCTCACCGCCTCGGGCACCACCGCGACCGGCACCAGCCTGACCTGGACGGCCTCCACCGACGACACCGGTGTGACCGGCTATGACATCCTGCGCGCTCCCGGCGCGTCGGGCGGAACGTTCACCCAGGCCGGCACCTCGGCCACCACCTCGTTCACCGACACGGGCCTGACCGCGAACACCACCTACCGCTACCAGGTCCGGGCGCGCGACGCCGCCGGCAACGTCTCGCCCGTCTCCGGCACCGTCCAGATCACCACCCAAGGAGGCACGACCGGCGGGTGCTCGGCCACCGCCGCCGTGCAGTCCCAGTGGGGCAACGGGTACGTGATCCAGCCGCTGACCGTCACCAACACCGGCACCGCGACGATCACCAGCTGGACCGTCACCTTCACCCTGCCGGCCGGGCACACCCTGACCGGCTCATGGAACGGCACCGTCACCACCAGCGGCCGGACCGTCACCGTCAAGAGCGTCGGCCACAACGGCACGCTCGCGCCCGGAGCGAGCACCACCAGCTTCGGCTTCCAGGCGAGCAGGCCCGGCGGCGACACCGCCCTGCCGTCCGGCTACACCTGCGCCTGACCGTCAGCGCACCTCCCGGATCACGGCCCCGTCACGCACGGACCGGGCCGTGATCAGGGGACCGCCCGCCAGGAGAACCGTGGGCAGGGCCACTCGCGTGGGGTCCGCCCTAGGCCGAGGAGCCCTGCTTCGGCACGCCCTCGTCGTCCGGGTCGAGCCGCGCCCAGACGTCGGCGAGGTTGCGCAGCTGCTCGTCGTCGAGCCGGTCGAAGAAGAGCCTGCGCAGGTCGCCGTACTGCCGGCGCCACGCCTTGCGCATGAGCGCCCGCCCCTCCTTGGTCAGGACCGCCGTGAAGCCACGGCCGTCGTCGGCCGACCGGCGCCGCTCGATCAGGCCGCGCCGCTCGAGCCGGTCGGCGAGCCGGGTGAACCCACCGCTGGACATCAGGCGTAGCTGGGCGAGCTCTGACATCCGCATGCCGTTCTGACCGGCCTCGCCGAGCAGTGCCAGCACGCTGTATTCGGCCATGCTCACGTTCAGCGGAGCGAGCCCGGCCTCGATCTCCCGCCAGATCCGGTCATGGGTGCGCAGGAACCCCCGCCACGCCCGGTCTTCGAGCTCTCCCAGGGTCTCCATGGGCAGCACAGTAGCGGCAGGTCAACCCGGGAACCAACCGATGTGTCTGCCTGCGCAGCGAACGATTCCGGGAATAATTGTCTGCGCAGATAGATTTATGGCGGGTGGACCGGCGGCGGAAGACCCCCGGTGCCGCCGGCCAGAGAGGACACGACATGCCATTCGAGATCGGCATCATGACGTTCGGGGAACTCACCGAGGACCCGTCCACCGGAGCCCTGCCCTCCCCGCGGCAGCGCGTCCGCGAGACGATCGAGCAGGCGCAGGTCGCCGACCAGGTGGGCCTGGACGTCTTCGGCGTCGGCGAACACCACCGCACCGACTTCGTGGGATCGGCGCCGGCCGTCCTGCTCGCCGCCGCCGCGGAGAAGACCGAGCACATCAGGCTGACCAGCTCGGTCACCGTGCTCAGCTCGGAGGATCCCGTACGCGTCTGGGAACAGTTCGCCACGATCGACCTGCTGTCCGCCGGCCGCGCCGAGATCATCGCCGGCCGCGGCTCCTACACCGAGTCCTTCCCCCTGTTCGGCTACGACCTGAAGGACTACGCGGACCTGTTCCGCGAGAAGCTCGACCTCCTGCTCAAGATCCGCGACAGCAACCCGCTGACCTGGCACGGCCGCTTCCGCGCGCCCCTGGTCGACGCCGACATCGCGCCGAGGGCCGACGGCGCGACCATCCCGATCTGGGTCGGCGTCGGCGGATCGCCCGCGTCCGCCGTCAGCACCGGCCGCCTCGGCCTGCCCATGGCGCTGGCCCTGCTGCTCGGCCCGATCACCTCCCATCAGCAGACCGTCGAGCTCTACCGGGGGTCGGCGGCGCAGGCCGGGCACGACCCGGACGCCCTGCCGATCAGCATCAACGCGCACGGGTTCGCCGGCCGCACCAGCCGGCACGCGCGCGACACCATGTACCCCTACTTCGCCAGGGGCATGATGGACAACAACCACCAGCGCGGCGTCGGCCTGCGGCTGCCCAGGGCCGCGTTCGACGCGCAGGCGTCGCCCGCGGCCGGGCTCCTCGCCGGCAGCCCGCAGGAGCTCGTCGACAAGCTCCTCACCTATCACGAGCTGTACGGCGTCACCCGCGCCATCATCCAGATGGGCTTCGGCGGCATGCCGCAGAAGGAGCACCTGGAGGCCATCGAACGCCTCGGCACGGAGGTGGCACCCGTCGTGCGCCGCGAGGTCGCCCTGCGAGAGAAGAGCCCGGCATGACCGTCATCTCACCCGATCCGGTCGTCGCGCCCGCGCGAGGCCCGGCCCTGCGGGTCGTCGTCGTCAACGGCAGCCCCAGCCGGCCGTCCAGGACGATGGGCCTCGTGGACGTCGTCCTCGACACCCTGAAAGGCATGCTCCCCATCGAGGTGTCCAGGATCGACGTGTACCACCTGGGCGCGGGCTTCACCGGCGCGATCGAGCGCGACGACGTCACGCCCGAGGTCGAGGACGCGCTGCCTCCGCGGGCGACTTCGACGGGACGACACTGCTCAACCCGCGCGTCCACGGGCGCGTCGAGGTCGGGCTCACCCGTCGCGGACCTGCTCCGAGCCGGCGCGACGGGCACCGCGGGATCCCGGACCGGCGGGTAGCCCCCGCCCCGGCGCGCCGCCTGCCCCCTGCATGACGCCATGACGACCGCACCGGACGATTGCCATGGCGTCATAGCGATGCCATTATGACGTCATGGACCTTGCGCCGTATGTCGATCACCTCCGCCGCGAGCTCGCGATCGCCGCGGGGGCGGGCGGCGAGGAAGCACGTGTGCTGGCGGAACGGCTCGCCGCGACGCTCGAGTCGGCCACCCGGCTCGCGCTGCTGGAGGCTCTGTCGGCCGCCGCGGACGAGATCACCCAGGACCTCGCGCCAGGCTCTGTCGAGGTGCGCCTGCGCGGGCGCGACCCCGCCTTCGTCGTGACGCCACCACCGGACACCCGTTCGATCACGGAGGAAGGCGACATCGGGCAGGCGGAGGGGCCGCCCGCCCCGTTGCCGCCCCCTGACGCCGACGACGGCGGCACGTCCCGGATCTCGCTCCGCGTCCCCGAGCACCTCAAACCGCGCATCGAGGAGGCGGCCGCCCGGGACGGGCTGTCGGTCAACGCCTGGCTGGTCCGGGCCGTTTCCGCCGCTCTGCAACCCGGTGACGCCGGTCGCCGCCCCGGCCGGCGCCCGGCTCCGCAGACCGGCAACCGCTACAGCGGCTGGGTGCGCTGATGACCATGCCCGCCCACGACGAGGGGACCTCCGTGCCGACGTTCGACACTCCCGAATCCATCGCCGCCGTCATCGATCTGGCGACCGCCACCATCCGGATCAACGCGAGTGACCGCGCCGACACCGTCGTCGAGGTCCGCCCGAGCGACCGGCTCAACGACGCCGACGTACGAGCCGCCGAGCACACCGAGGCCGGGTACGCCGACGGCAGGCTGTTCGTACGGACCGGCGGGGAGCATGCCGGCTGGGGCCTCTCGCTCGACAAACTCGTCGAGTCGCCCGCGAGCTGGGCACATTCGCTGCTGCACGGCCCCGGCTCGGTCGACGTGACGATCGACCTGCCGGCCGGCTCCCGCCTCGACGTCAGGACGGCGGCGGCGGTCCTGTGCCGGGGACCGCTCGGCGAGGTGGCGATCACCACCTCCCATGGGGACATCCGGGTCGAGCACGCCGGCCGGCTACGGCTGAAGAGCACCTACGGCGACATCTCGGTCACCCGCGCGACCGGGCACGCGGAGGTCACCACCACGCACGGCGGCATCCACCTCGGCGAGATCCACGGCAGCGCGGCGGTCAAGACCTCCCACGGCGACGTCCGCCTGCGCGAGGTGACGGGCGAGCTGCGGCTGAACAGCGCCCACGGCGACATGACCGTGGGCCGCGCCCTGGCCGGCGTAGGAGTCAAAACCGCGTACGCCAGCGTGGAGATCGGCGAGGTGGTGTCCGGCTCGATCACCATGGAGACCACCGGCGGCGGCCTGGATCTCGGCATCCGCGACGGCACCGCCGCCTGGCTGGACGTGAGCTCCAGATACGGCACCGTGGACGTCTCCCTCGACCCCAGCGACGTCCCCGCCGAGACGGACGACGTCGTCGAGGTGCGGGCCCACACCACTCACGGCGACATCGTCGTCCACCGTTCCTGACGAAGGAGATCCCCATGCCCGACGCGATCGTGGCCGAAGGACTGAGCAAGAAGTACGGCGACGTGGCCGCCCTCGACGGGTTGGACCTGACCGTCGCAGAGGGAACGGTGTTCGGGCTGCTCGGCCCGAACGGCGCCGGCAAGACCACCACCGTGCGGATCCTCACCACACTGCTCAAGCCGGACGCCGGGCACGCCACGGTGGCCGGATGCGACGTCGTCCACGACGCGCCCCGGCTGCGCGCCCGCATCGGCGCCTCCGGCCAGTACGCCGCCGTCGACGACCACCTCACCGGCGCCGAGAACCTGGAGATGGTCGGCCGCCTCTACCACCTGGGAGCCAGGCGAAGCCGGCAGCGCGCCCGCGAGCTGCTGGAGCGCTTCGACCTGGCGGACGCGGCCGAGCGCCCCGTGCAGGGCTGGTCCGGCGGCATGCGACGCCGCCTCGACCTGGCCGGCGCCCTGGTCGCCGACCCCCCCGTGCTGTTCCTCGACGAGCCCACCACCGGCCTCGACCCCCGGGCCAGGATCGCCCTGTGGGACGTCATCGCCGAGCTCGTCGCCGAAGGCACGACGGTGCTGCTCACCACCCAGTATCTGGAGGAGGCCGACCGGCTCGCCGACCGCATCGCGGTGGTCGACCACGGGCGGGTGATCGCGCTCGGCACCGCCGACGAGCTGAAGGACCAGGTCGGCGGCGACCGGATCGAGCTGTCGGTGACGGACGCGGCGCACCTCCGGACCGCCGCGAGGACGCTCGCGCCGCTCGCCATCGGGGACATCCGGATCGACTCCGCCGCCCTGCGGGTGACGGTCCCGGTGGCCGGTGGCGCGGCCGCACTGGCCCAGGCACTCGGCCACCTGGCCGCCGAGCGGATCACCGTACGCGATGCCGGCCTGCGCCGCCCGACCCTGGACGAGGTGTTCCTGAGCCTGACCGGACACCAGGCCGACGAGAAGACCAAGGAGACCGTCCGATGAACACCCTGCGGCTCGCCGCCGCCGACGGCATGACGATCGCCAAGCGCAACGCCCTGAAGATCCGCAGAGCCCCCGACCTGCTGGGCGGCGTGGTCATCCTCCCCATCGTGTTCGTGCTGCTGTTCACCTACGTCTTCGGCAGCATGATCAGCCTGCCCGGCATGTCTTACGCGGAATACCTGCTCCCCGGCATCTTCGTCATGACGATCACCACGAGCGCGCAGATCACCGGCTACACCCTGACGCAGGACCTGCAGAAGGGCATCTTCGACCGGTTCCGAACCCTGCCGATGTCGCCCTCGGCGGTGCTGACCGGCCAGACCATCAGCGATGTCATCATGAACGTGACCAGCATCGTCACCATGACGCTCGTCGGGCTGCTCGCCGGGTGGCGCATCCACAGCTCGCCGCTGGAGGCCGCCCTCGGGTTCCTGGTGCTCCTGCTGTTCGCGTACGCCTTCTCCTGGGTGACGGCCACGGTCGCGCTGACCCTGCGCACGCCCGAGGTCTTCAACAACGTCGCCACCATCGTGTCGCTCCCGCTGGTCTTCCTGTCCAACGCCTTCGTCGACAGCACGCGGCTGCCCGGACCGCTGAAGCCGATCGCCGAATGGAACCCGGTCTCCACGCTCGTCCAGGCCGCACGCGAGCTGTTCGGGAACACCAGCCCGGCCATCCCCACGCCCGGTGCCTGGCCGCTGCGGCACGCGGTGCCGGTGTCGCTGCTGTGGTCGGTCCTGCTCCTGGTCGTGTTCGTGCCGCTGGCCACGCGGCTGTACAGGAGGGCCGTCAGTCAGTGAACGAGCTGCGGCGCTGAGCGTGACCGAGCGGTGGAGCGGATACGTCGATCCCCCCGCTGCCATCCGGTGAAATTTTCACCCGCGCCGGCGGCGCGGCGCGGCCCGTGTGGCGGCGGAACTCCAGGCGAGAAGGTGTTTCGCCGGCCACGCCCGGCTCGGCGCGGCCGGCCGGCCTTGACGCCGGATGAACGGTCGGATGTACTCCACGGCAACGTCCTCACCCCATAGCCGTGCAGCTCCGCACAGCAGGATGTTAACGCTAACATCGTCTCTGGAAGCCGAGGAGTCCCGCATGTCCTTGAGCCGTCGCCAGCTCCTTCAGGCCGCCGGTGCGACCGTCGCGTTCTCGGCCGCCGGCCAGGTGGCCGGCGCGCCCCCCGCTCTGGCCGCACTCCCCTGGGCCAGAGCCGACATCGGCGTCTCGGCCCACGCCTTCGACCTCGGCCAGGTGCGGCTGACCTCCGGCCGCCTGCTGGACAACCAGAACCGCACCCTGAACTACCTGCGCTTCGTCGATGTCGACCGGCTGCTGTACGTCTTCCGGGCCAACCACCGCCTGTCCACCAACGGCGCGGCGGCCAATGGCGGCTGGGACGCGCCGAGCTTCCCGTTCCGGTCCCACATGCAGGGCCATTTTCTGACGGCGTGGGCGCAGGCCTACGCCGTGCTCGGCGACACCACCTGCCGGGACAAAGCCGACCACATGGTCGCCGAACTGGCCCGATGCCAGGCCAACAACGGCGCCGCCGGGTTCACCGGCGGCTACCTGTCCGGCTTCCCCGAGTCCGACATCACCGCCGTGGAGAACCGCACCCTGACCAACGGCAACGTGCCCTACTACTGCATCCACAAGACCATGGCCGGGCTGCTGGACGTGTGGCGGCTGATCGGCAACACCCAGGCCAGGACCGTACTGCTTGCGCTGGCCGGATGGGTGGACACCCGCACGTCGCGGCTCGGCCCGGACCGGATGCAGGCCATGCTCGGCACCGAGTTCGGCGGCATGAACGCCGTACTGACGGACCTGTACCAGATGACCGGCGACTCCCGCTGGCTGACCACCGCCCAGCGGTTCGACCACGCCGCCGTGTTCGACCCGCTGGCCGCGAACCAGGACCGTCTCAACGGGTTGCACGCCAACACCCAGGTGCCCAAGTGGATCGGGGCGGCACGGGAGTACAAGGCGACCGGCACCACCCGTTACCGCGACATCGCCGCCAACGCCTGGTCCATCACCGTCGGCACGCACACGTACGCGAACGGCTCCAACAGCCAGGCCGAGCACTTCCGCGCTCCCAACGCGATCGCCGCCCACCTGACCAGGGACACCGGCGAGGCGTGCAACACCTACAACATGCTCAAGCTGACCCGGGAGCTGTGGCTGCTGTCGCCGACCCGGGCCGACTACTTCGACTACTACGAGAACGCCCTGCTCAACCATCTGGTCGGGCAGCAGGATCCGGCGAACGCGCACGGGCACGTCACGTACTTCACCCCGCTCAACCCGGGCGGACGGCGGGGCGTCGGCCCGGCCTGGGGCGGCGGCACCTGGAGCACGGACTACACCTCCTTCTGGTGCTGCCAGGGCACCGGGATCGAGACCAACACCAAGCTGATGGACTCCATCTATTTCCACGACGGCACCACCCTGTTCGTGAACCTGTTCGTGCCCTCCACACTCGACTGGAGCCGGCGCGGCATCACCGTCACCCAGACCACCTCCTACCCGGCCGGCGACACCACCTCGCTGCGGGTCACGGGCGACGTGAGCGGGTCGTGGACCATGCGCATCCGCATCCCGGCCTGGACCCGGGACGCGACCATCAGCGTCAACGACGTGCGTCAGGACATCGCCACCACGCCGGGCACCTACGCCGGCCTCACCCGGTCGTGGACGCCGGGCGACACCGTGACCGTACGGCTGCCCATGCGGATCATCATGGCGCCCGCCAACGACAACCCGGACGTGCAGGCCGTCACCTACGGCCCGGTCGTGTTGTCGGGCGACTACGGCAGCACCGGCCTGTCGTCGGCCCCGGCTCTGACCGTCTCCTCGATCGCCCGGACCAGCACCTCCTCGCTGGCCTTCACCGCCACCGCCGACGGGGCGGCGGTGCGGCTGGGGCCCTTCCACGACGCCCACGGCCACAACTACGTCGTCTACTGGGACACCGGCGGCGGGGGCGGCGCCGGCCAGGCCACCTTCCGGCTGCTCAACGCGGCCAGCGGGCTGGCCCTCGGCATCCGGGACATGTCCACCGCCGACGGCGGCCTGGCCCTGCAGTGGACCGACAACGGCACCGCCGACCACGACTGGATCCCGGTCGTCGACGGCACCGCCCTGCGCTTGCGCAACGCGCACAGCGGCAAGGTGCTCGGCGTCGAGAACATGTCCACCGCCGACAACGCCCGGGTGCTCCAGTGGGGCGACACCGGCACCGCCGACCACCGCTGGACGGTCACCGACGCCGGCGACGGCTCCGTCAAGATCCGCAACGTCCACAGCTCCAAGCTGCTCGCCGTCCAGAACGGATCGACCGCCAACGGCGCCCAGGTGGTCCAGGACTCCGACGACGGCAGCCGGGACAACCTGTGGCGGTTCGTACCGAACGGCGCGCGGCGCATCCAGAACGCGGGCACCGGGATGGTGCTCGGCGTCAGCGACATGTCCACGGCCGACGGCGGGCTCGTCATCCAGTGGGGCGACACCGGGACCGCCGACCACCTGTGGACGGCGATCGTCGACACCGGCGGCTACCTGCGGCTGCGTAACTCCAACAGCCAGAAAGTGCTGGGCGTGGAGAACATGGGCACCGCCTCGGGGTCGCGTGCCGTGCAGTGGGCCGACAACGGCACCGACGACCACCGCTGGCGGCTGCGCTACGGGTCGGCGGCCGCCTTCCGGATCCAGTGCGCCAACGGCGGCCGGGTGCTCGGCCTCGCCGGCACCTCCCAGGGCGCGCAGGTCGTGCTCGCCGACGACAACGGCGCGAGCACCACGCTCTGGAGGTTCCTGTGAGAGGCGTGCCCAAGGATCCTTGCGCTTCTGCTCGGCGTGAGGACCCCTATTCGAGGGCTGCGGCATTCCCTGGCGGCGCGGCGTCTTCCCTGGGCGAGGCCCGCAGGACGACGGCCAGGAACATCAGGCCTGCGCCGATGCTCAAGGAGTGCTCGACGACGGCGACCACCGTGTGTTCGGCGGATACGAAGCCTCCGGGCCGGCGCGCACGATCAGTCCCAGGGCCGAGCACCGTCCACAGGTGTGGAGACATCCCGAGAAGTGCCGTACATGCCGGTAATGTGAGCGGCCATGGCGAGAAAGCTCGGCGTCTTCCTCGTGTCGTTGGCGCTCACCGGC
>NZ_SMLD01000219.1:0-13999 GCF_004352805.1 Nonomuraea mesophila | reverse complement strand
ATGGCCATCACGGCCGCCTGCGTGCTGACCCCCGGCCTCTACTTCGCGATGAACTCCCCCGCGGGCGTCGTCGGGGCCACCGTCGAGAGCGCCTCCCAGGCCGTGACGAACCTCGGCTTCGTCATCAGGCCCGAGCAGTTGTCGGCGGCGGCGCGGGCCGTACAGGAGGAGACCGAGCCCGAGAGCGACGTGCACGCCTCGGCCGCCTACCGGCGGCACCTGGTGGGCGTGCTCGCCGAGCGGGCGCTGCGGAACGCGGCGAGGGAAGGGACGGCCGCCCGTGGAGCATGAGATCACGCTCGTCGTGAACGGCGCCACCAGACGGGTGCAGGTGCCCGCCCGGCGGCTGCTGTCCGACTGCCTGCGCCACGACCTGGGCCTGACCGGCACCCACGTGGGCTGCGAGCACGGCGTCTGCGGCTGCTGCACGGTGCTGCTCGACGGCCGGCCCGTACGGTCGTGCCTGACGTTCGCGGTCACCGTGGACGGACAGGAGATCACCACCGTCGAAGGCCTGGCCCGCGAGGGAACTGAGCGACCGAGCCGCCTCCACGAAGGGGAGGCCACGGACACGCTGTCGCCGGTGCAGCGGGCGTTCGCGGAGTGCCACGGGCTGCAGTGCGGGTTCTGCACGCCCGGGTTCCTGTGCACGGTCACCGCGTTCCTGAGGGACAACCCGGCGCCGTCGGACGACGAGATCGTCGAGGGCATCGCGGGCAACCTGTGCCGCTGCACCGGCTACCAGAACATCGTCAAGGCCGTGCACCGGGCCGCCGAGCTGCTGGCGGAGGAGAGATGACGACGAGGTTGTTCGGCGAGCCCGTGCAGCGGCGCGAGGACCCCAGGCTGCTCACCGGGCAGGGGCGCTATCTCGACGACCTCGGGCGCGACGCGCTCGCCGCCGCCTTCGTCCGCTCGCCGCACGCCCACGCCCGCATCCGCGACATCGACGTGACATCCGCCCTCGACGTGCCGGGGCTCATGGCGATCTACACCTGGGAGGACCTGCCCGAGCGGGTGGGCAGGGCGCTCCCGCTGCTGATCCCGCACCCGGCGCTCACCCACGGCCGCACCGCCTACCCGCTGGCCCGTGACGTCGTCAGGCACGTCGGCGAGCCGGTCGTCATGGTCGTGGCGAGCGACAGGTACGCCGCCGAGGACGCCTGCGCGCTCATCGAGGTCGGCTACGAGCAGCTCAAGCCGGTCGTCGGCCTGGAGGAGGCCGTGCAGGGGGCCGCGCTCGTGCACGAGGACGTGCCGGGCAACGTCGGGGCCCACCTCGTGCAGGAGGTCGCGGCGGCCGACGGGCGCGGCGCCGGCGAGGCGATCGAGGCCGCGCCGCACACCCTCGCCTTCCGCCTCGACATCGAACGCAGCGCCAGTACGCCCCTGGAGGGCCGCGGCGTGTACGCCCGCTGGGACGGCAGGGACCTGCGCGTCTACTCCAGCACCCAGACCTCCACCAGCGTCCGCATGGCCGTCGCCGCCACGCTCGGCCTGCCGCTGCCGCAGGTCGAGGTGATCGCGCCCGACGTGGGCGGCGGCTTCGGCGTCAAGATCGTGCACCCGTGGCCCGAGGAGATCCTGGTGCCGTGGGCCGCCATGACGCTGGGGCGCGAGGTCAAGTGGACGGAGGACCGCAGGGAACACTTCATCTCCTCCGCCCACGAACGTGCCCAGATCCAGCACGTACGCGTCGGCTTCGACGACGACGGCCGCGTCCTCGGGCTCGACGTGACGATCCGGCACGACCACGGCGCCTACACGCCCTACGGCATCATCGTGCCGATCGTGACCTCCACCCAGCTGCTGGGGCCGTACAAGATCGGCGCCTACCGCGTCGAGTTCACCTCCGTCTACACCAACACCGTGCAGGTCACCCCCTACAGGGGGGCGGGCAGGCCGCAGGCCGTGTTCTGCATGGAGCGGACGATGGACAAGATCGCCCGGCAGCTGGGCAAGGACCGCACGGAGGTGCGGGCGGTCAACTTGATCGGGCCGGACGAGTTCCCGTACGACCAGCACATGACCTTCCAGGACGGGCGCCCGCTGATCTACGACAGCGGCGACTATCCCGAGATGCTCCGCATGATCAAGGAGCTGATCGGCTGGGACGAGCACGAGAGGCGTCCCGGCCGCGGCATCGGCGTCGGCTGTTACGTCGAGGGCACCGGCGTGGGCCCCTACGAGGGCGGGCACGTGCAGGTCACCTCCGACGGCCGGGTGCACGTCTCCACCGGGCTCACCTCGCAGGGGCAGGGGCACGAGACGGTGTTCGCCCAGATCGCCGCCACCGAGCTGGGCGTGCCCATCGAGCGGGTCAGCGTGGTCACCGGCGACACGCGCAGGTTCGGTTACGCGGTCGGTACGTTCGCCTCCCGGGCGGCCGTCATGAGCGGCAACGCGATCGCGCTGGCGTGCAGGAAGGTCCGCGAGAAGGCGCTGCGCATCGCCGCCGACGCGCTGGAGGCCGACCCGGCGGACCTGGCGATCGAGGACGGGCTGGTGCACGTGGCGGGGGCGCCGTCGGCGTCGATCCCGCTGTCCACGGTGGCCGTGCTGGCCAACCCGCTGCGCTACGCCTTCGACGACGAGGCGGCCAAGGCGACCCAGTTCTCCGGCGCGGCCTCCTCCGACCGGCCGCCGGTCGCCGAAGGGGAGGAGCCGGGCCTGGAGGGGCGCGACTACTACTCGCCGATCAGGTCCACGTTCGCGTCGGGCATGCACGCCGCCGTCGTCGAGACCGACCCCGACACCGCCGAGATCAAGGTGGTGCGCTACGCCGTCGTGCACGACTGCGGGCGGCTGGTCAACCCCATGATCGTCGAGGGGCAGATCCACGGGGGAGTGGCGCAGGGCATCGGCGGCGCGCTCTACGAGCGCATGGTGTACGACGCCCACGGCCAGCTCGTGAACGCCTCCTTCATGGATTTCCTGATGCCGTACGCCACCGAGATCCCGCACGTCGAGACCGCCCACCTGGAGACGCCCTCGCCGCTGAACCCCCTCGGCATCAAGGGCGCGGGCGAGGCCGGCGTGATCCCCGTCTCCGCGGTCATCGCCTCGGCACTGGAGGACGCCGAGGGCATCGAGATCGACCGCATGCCCATCTCCCCGTCGGAGCTCTTCGAGCTGCGCGAACGTCACGCCGCCCCGGAATGAGGCCGGAGCTGCGCGCCCCCGGGGCGGGGCTGACCTCGTTCCCCGACGTCCCTGACGACGTGCGCCTGATCGACCTGGCCTGGAACGCGATCACCGAGGTGCCCGGCCGGGTGGCCGGGCTCGCCGCGCTGGAGGAGCTCAGACTCGACGGCAACCGCCTGCGCGCCCTGCCCGACCTGTCGGGCTTGAGCGCCCTGCGCGCGCTGCACCTGGACGGCAACGCGCTGACGGCCGTCCCTGCCTGCCCGCCGAGCCTGGAGTCGCTCTTCCTGTACGGCAACCGCGTCCGCACGCTGCCCGACCGCATCGGCGAGGGCCTGCGGCACCTGTCGGCGGGCGCGAACGGGCTGACCGGCGTGCCCGCCTCGGTGTGGCGGCTGACCCGGCTCGAGTCGCTCAACCTGGCCGAGAACGCGCTGACCGAGGTGCCGCCGGACGTGGGCGGGCTGACCAGGCTGCGCATGCTCGACCTCGGGCACAACCGGCTCACCTCCGTCCCGCCCGAGCTCGGCGACCTGGCGCTCACCGACTACCTCTACCTGAGCGACAACCTGTTGACCGAGGTGCCCGCGGCGATCGGCCGGCTCGACCGGCTCGCCTACCTCAACCTGACCGACAACCGGCTGACCCGCCTGCCGGACGCGCTGGGACGCATGGCCGCGCTGGTGGAGCTGCGGCTCTACGGCAACCGCCTGGAGTCGCTGCCCGAGACGATCGGCGGGCTGACCCGGCTGCGTGAGCTGCACCTCCAGGGCAACCGGCTGACCCGGCTGCCCGCGGCCGTCGCCGGGCTGGAGGAGCTGCGGGTGCTCGACCTGCGCGACAACCTACTGGGCGAGCTGCCGGACACGTTGCCGTCCGGGCTCAGGCAGCTCGACCTGCGCAACAACCGGCTCCGGACGCTGCCCGACCGGCTGCCCGCGCTGGACAAGCTCGACCTGCGGTGGAACAAGCTCGACGGCGAGCCCGAGGTGCTGCGCCGGCTCACCGCGGGTGGGTGCGTGGTTCTACGCTGAACCGGGGCGCCGGGCCGTGCGTACCTCCGCACATGACGACTTTTCCACGCTTGGCCGCTTTCGCGCTGTTGGCCGGGCTGGTCGCCGGATGCTCCTCAGGGGGCTGGGGCGACTACGTCGCAGCAGGCGCGAAGCCGCAGCCCGCGGCGCCCCTGACCGTCGAGCAACTGTCCGCCAAGGTCGGCTGCAAGCCGAAGATGCAGGTCGAAGGAGACGACCTGCGCACCGGGTTCTGCAAGACCTCCGACGGCAGGTTCTTCGTCAACACGTTCAAGACGGAGGCGCTCAAGGATGCGTGGATGGACCAGGCGCCCGAGTACAACCCCCACCTCGTCGGACCCCGCTGGACCGTCCTCGGCCCGCTCGAGGTGCTGGAGGCGCTCAAGGAGCGGCTCGACGGCGACCTGCACCTGACCGACCACCGCGTCTCGCAGACGCCCGCACCGGCCTCATGACCGGCCTCATGACCGGCCTCATGACCGTGCCGAACTGCGGCGACGCGGAGCGCGTACCCCAGGGCATGACGACACCTCCGCGCCCGGCCGCGCTCGCGCTCCTGGCCGGGTCGGTCATCGGGCTGGCCGGGCTGGTCACGGGCTGCTCCCCGGGCGACGGGAGCGGCGGCTACCTCGCCGCGGGCGCGCGGGCCGGAGCCGCGCCCCTCACCGTCGAGCAACTGTCCGCCAAGGTCGGGTGCGAGCCGCGCCTGCGGGCCGGCGACGCCGGCGTACGCTCGGGACACTGCACGACCCCGGACGGCGAGTTCGTCGTGACGACGTTCCCCACCCGCGCCGGCAAGGACGCCTGGATGGGCGCCGCCCCCGCGGGCACCCCGCACCTCACGGGCGACCTGTGGACCGTCCTGTCCAGCCGCAAGGTGCTCGACCTGCTCAGCGAGCGGCTCGGCGGCGAGGTTCACATGACGGACCCGGAGACCCGGGAGATGCGGGTCGTCGGCTAGGTCCGCTCACCCGCGCGGCGGGGCTGTGGAGGCCCGTACCACCAGCTCGTGCGAGGTGCGGCGGCGGCGCGGCCGGCCGGCCGGCGGCCGCAGGACGAGGTCGAGCGCCTGCTTGCCCATGCCCGCCATGGGCAGCCTGATCGTGGTGAGCGCCGGATAGACGTCACGCGCCACCGGCGCGTCGTCGAACCCCGTCACCGAGATCTCCTCGGGCACCCGCCGCCCGCTGTTGAGCAGCCAGGACAGCGCGCCCACAGCCATCGGGTCGTTGAGCGCGACCACCGCCGTCAGGCCGGGGTGCGCCCGCATCAGCCTGGCCGTGGCCGCCGCGCCGCCCTCCCAGGTGAAGTCGCCGTGCACGACGGGGACGGAACGCCAGTCGAGCCCGGCCGCGCCGAACGCCGTGCGCATCCCGGCCAGGCGGTCCTCGACCGTGGTGAGGTTCGGCGGGCCGCCCAGCACGCCCAGACGGCGGTGGCCCAGGCCGATCAGGTGCCGCATGAGCGTCGCGCCGCCGGCGGCGTTGTCGGGCAGCACCGCGTCCACGGGCAGGTGGTGGCGGCCGATCACGGCGAGCCGGCCGCCCGCGGCGGTGAACGAGCGCACCTCGGCCGCCATGCCGGCGCCGCCCTCCGTGCCGCCTCGGGTCGCCTGGACGTAACCGGAGCCCGCCATCACGAGCAGCCTCACCCGGTGGGCCCGCAGCGCGCGGATCCTGGCCAGCTCGGCCCGCGGATCGCGCTGGGTCTGGCTGATCAGCGCCAGGTAACCGCGCAGCTCCGTCTCGTGCAGCACGCCCCTCGCGATCTCCCCGAAATAGGGGTCGCCGACGTCGTGCACGATCAGCCCCACCATGGACACCCGCCCGCCGGCCAGCGCCCGCGCATGGCTGTTGGGCACGTAGCCGATGCGCGAGGCGACCGCCTGGACGTGGGCCGCGACCTCGGCGCTCACCCCCGTGCTGCCCGTCATGGCGCGGGAGGCCGTCGCCAGCGACACCCCCGCGGCTTCGGCCACGTCGACCAGACGGGGCGGGGACGGAACGGAAGGTCGCTCTGCCATGCGGACGAACCCCCTTGTCCGGGGCTGAATCCCGTGTAATCGTAACCGAAAGCGCTTACGAAAGCGCTTTCGCGGCGCCTCTCCTGACGGGAGTCTCCTCGATGGCACGACTTATCAGCCGCTTAGTGATCATCTCGATGTGCGGTCTGGCGCTGACCGCCTGTGCGAAGACCGACGAACCCGGCGCCGCCCCGTCGCCCGGACAGCCGCAGGGGCCGGTCAGGATCGGCATCTCGCTCCCGCTCACCGGCGACTTCTCCGAGCCGGGCAAGGGCATCCAGGAGGGCTACCAGGTCTGGGCGGACCGGGTGAACGCCAAGGGCGGCCTGCTGGGCAGGAAGGTCGAGCTGATCTTCCGCGACGACGCCTCCGACCCCAACCGGGTCAGCTCCGACTACGAGTCGCTCATCACGCAGGACAAGGTCGACCTGGTGTTCGGGCCGTTCTCGTCGCGGCTGGTGATCCCCGCGGCGAAGGTCGCCGAGTCGTACGGCATGGTGTTCGTCGAACCGGCCGGAGCCGCCAAGGAGGTTTTCGAGCAGGGGTTCAAGCGGCTGTTCTACGCGGCCCCCGCGATCGCCGACGACCACTACGACTACCTGGCCGACCACCTCATCAAGCTGCCGGAGGACCAGCGGCCCAAGACGGCGGCGTACGCGAGCCTGGACGACCCGTTCGCCCAGGGCACCGCGTACGGGCTGCGCGACAGGCTGGCCGAGGCCGGGATCAAGACGGTCGTGGACGAGGTCTACCCGCCGGAGACCACGGACTTCTCGCCCATCGCCGCCAAGATCGCCGCGGCGAAGCCGGACCTCGTCGTCGGCGGCACGCAGTTCGAGGACTCCGTGGGCCTCGTGCGCGCGCTGCAGGAGCTGAAGGTGCAGCCCAAGCTGGCGGCGTTCTCGACCGGGCCGACGCTGGCGGAGTTTCCCGACGCGGTGAAGGGCGCGGCCGAGCACATCGTCTCACCCGTCGGGTGGTCGGCCGCCTCGACGTTCACCGGCAACGAGGAGATGGTCCGGCGGTACAAGGAGATGTTCGGCGGCGCGGCCAATGAGGACGCGGCCAACGGCTACACGGTCGGCCAGATCGTCGAGGCCGCCGTGACCGCGGCCGGGTGCGCCGACCCGGGCAAGGAGTGCCAGGACAAGCTGACCGAGCACATCAGGCAGGGCACGTTCGACACCGTGGTGGGCCCGCTGTCCTTCGACGACAAGGGCCGGCCCGAGCAGGCCCACATGATTCAGCAGTACGTGGACGGCAAGATCGAGATCGTGCTGCCCGAGCAGGCCGGGACCGCCGACCTCGTCTATCCGAAGCAGGCCTGGTGAGCCTGCTCCTGCAGGGGCTGGCCCTGGGCGTGCTGACGGGCGGGCTGTACGCGCTGCTCTCCTCGGGCCTGTCGCTGTACTTCGGCGTGATGCGGGTCGTCATGGTGGCCCATCCGGCGTTCCTGTTCCTGGCCGCCTACCTGACCTACACCGTGCACACCGTGTTCGGGGTGGACCCGTTCCTGGCGCTGCCGGTGACCGTGCCGCTGTTCTTCCTGCTGGGCGTGGCGGTGCAGCGGCTGCTCGTCGCCCGGCTGGCGCCGGAGAACGTGCCGATGATGTCGGTGCTGCTGACGTTCGGGCTCGCGCTGACGATCGAGGGGCTGCTCGGCACGTTCTACTCGGGCTCCTACAAGTCGGTCAGCATGGAGTACGCGACCAGGTCGCTGACCGTCGCCGGCGTGCACCTGCCGTACGACAAGATCATCGCTTTCGCGGTCGCCGCGCTCACCCTCGGCGTGCTCTTCGCCGTGCTCGTCAGGAGCAGGTTCGGGCAGGCGCTGCGGGCCACCATCCAGCACCGCGAGGCGGCCAGGCTGGTCGGGATCCCGACCGAGCGGGTCGCCGGCTACGGCTTCGGCGTCGGCCTGGCCACGGCCGCCGTCGGCGGGACGGTGCTCGCCCTGATCACGCCGTTCTTCCCCGCCTCCCACTGGGTGTGGATCGGCAAGCTGATGGCGATCATCGTGGTCGGCGGGCTCGGCAGCGTGGCCGGCGCGGCGCTGGCCGCCGTCCTGCTCGGCGTCGTCGAGGGCCTCGTGCTCGTCACCGTGGACGCCACCTGGGCGACGATGATGTTCTACGTCTTCCTCTTCCTGACCCTGCTCGCCCGCCCGCAGGGGTTCTTCGGAGGCCGTCTTGCGCACCGCTTCTAGAGGGCTCCCGCTGCTGGCCGCCGCCCTGGCGATCGCCTATCCCTGGCTGGTGCCCAACTACTACCTGGTGTACGCGGGCGCGCTGACCGTCATGTACGCCGCCATGGCCACCTCCTGGAACCTCCTGGGCGGATTCACCGGCTACGTCTCCCTCGGCCACTCGGCCTTCTTCGGGCTCGGCGCGTACGGCACCGGGCTGCTCGTGACCCGGCTCGACGTGCCGTGGGCGCTGGCCCTGCCGGTCTCGGCGCTGCTGGTCACCGTGTTCGCGGTGGGTGTCGGCGTGGCGGCCGTACGGGTGCGGGGCGCCTCGTTCGTGATCGTGTCGATCGCGCTCGTGTCGATGATGAACCTCGTCGTGCAGGGCTGGCGCTCCCTGACCGGCGGCTCCACCGGCCTGCAGGTGCCCTCGCCGTTCCCCGGCCTGCACCGCGGTGAGACGCACATGGTCTTCTTCCACCTCTTCCTCGTGCTGCTCGGGCTCGCGCTGCTGTCCTGGTGGTACGTCTCCCGCTCCCGCTTCGGCGCCGGCCTGCGGGCCATCAGGGAGGACGAGGACAAGGCCGAGTCGCTCGGCGTTCCGACCGCCGCGTACAAGGTGGCGGCCTTCGCCCTGTCGGCCCTGTTCGTGGCGCTGGCGGGCGGGCTCTACGCGCTCTGGTTCGGCAGCCTCGACCCGATCTTCGTGTTCTCCATCCTCATCGGCTCGTACATGGTGCTCATGAGCCTGCTCGGCGGCGTCCGGCATCTGTACGGCCCGCTGCTGGGCGCGCTCATCGTGGCGCCCGCCGGCGAGTATTTCCTGATCGCGCTCGGCGAGACGCAGGTGCACCTGGCCGCGACGGGCGTGCTGCTGATCCTCGTCGTGCTGTTCATGCCCGAGGGCATCCTGTCCAGGCTCCCCAGGAGAGGCCGAGGGCCGTCCATCCCGGAGGAGAGCGCCGGGCAGCGGCTGGAAGGAGCGGCCCGGTGACCTCGCTGCGCACGGAAGGGCTCACGAAGTCGTTCGGCGGCGTGCCGGCGGTGCGCGACGCGACCGTCGAGCTGCGCGACGGGCGGATCAACGGCCTCATCGGGCCCAACGGCTCGGGCAAGACCACGTTCTTCAACCTGGTCACCGGCATGATCAGGCCCGACTCCGGGCGGGTGCTCCACCGCGGGCGCGACCTCACCCGCCACGCGCCGCACCGGATCGCGCACGCGGGCATCGGCCGCACCTTCCAGCTGTGCCGGGTCTTCCCGCGCCTGACCGTGCTGGAGAACATGCTGGTCGCCGTCCGCCGTACGCGCCTGCGCGAGCTGCTGGCCGGGCTGCACGACAAGGGCGAGGCCGAGCGGGCCCGCCACTGGCTGCGCCGCATGGGCATCGAGCACCTGGAGCACGCCGAGGCCCGCGAGCTGTCGTACGGACAGCAGAAGCTGCTCGAACTGGCCGCCGTGCTCATGGCCGAGCCGGACCTGGTGCTGCTCGACGAGCCCGCGGGCGGCGTGAACCCGGCGCTGATCGAGCGCATCGTCACCCTCGTACGCGAGCTGAACGCCGAGGGCCGTACCTTCCTCGTCGTCGAGCACAACATGGACATGGTGATGGGCATGTGCGACCACGTGATCGTCTTCGACCGCGGCGCCCCGATAGCGGCCGGGCCGCCCGCCGAGATCAGGGACGACCCCCGCGTGCTGGAGGCGTATCTCGGTGTCTGAGGTCCTGCTCGCCCTGGAGGACGTCGTGGCCGGGTACGGCAGGGCGGCGCCGGTCCTGCGGGGCCTGACCGTCACCGTGCGCGCCGGCGAGGTCGTCTGCCTCGTCGGGCCCAACGGCGCCGGCAAGTCCACCGCGCTCAAGGTCGCGAGCGGCCTGCTCGCGCCCAGGTCGGGCCGGGTGCTGCTGGCGGGGGACGACGTGGCGGGCCTGTCGCCGCAGCGGCTGCTCGGCCGCGGGCTGGCCCACGTGCTGCAGGGGCACAGCGTGTTCCGCGAGATGACGGTGGCCGAGAACGTGCGGCTCGGCGGCTACACCGTCCGGGACCAGGCCGTGCTGAACGCCAGGATGGAAGCCGTGAAGGAGCTGTTCCCCGTCGTGGCCGAACGGTGGGGGAGCGTGGCCGGGCTGCTGTCGGGCGGGCAGCAGAAGCAGGTCGAGTTCGCCCGCGCACTCATGCTGGAGCCGGCCGTGGTGCTGCTGGACGAGCCGTCGATGGGGCTCGACCCGCGCAACACGCAGATCGTGTTCGACCAGATCGACCTCATGCGAGGGGCCGGCGTGGCGGTGCTGCTGGTGGAGCAGAACGCGCGCAGGGCACTGGAGATGGCCGACGTCGGATGCGTGCTCGACCTCGGCCGGGTGCACATCTCCGGACCCGCGCGGGAACTGGCGGCCGACCCGCGGCTCGGCCGCCTCTACCTAGGCGCGGCGCCCGCTGACCACACGGCAGGGGACGCGGCTAGGCCGCGCCCACCCGGACCCGCTTCCTGAACACCCAGTACGTCCACCCCTGGTAGACCAGGATGAACGGCAGCGTGATCAGCCCGATCCAGCTCAGCATCGTCAGCGTGTAGGCGCCCGAGGCCGCCTCGGCCAGCGTCAGCCCGGGCAGCGGCCGCGCGTGCAACTGCACGAAGACGGCCGGCGCGGTCAGCACGATGGCCGCCGCCGTGGCCGCGAACGCCCAGCCCTCCCTGCGGCGCCAGATGAGCGCCGTGGCCGCCGCCAGCGCCCCCATGGCGGCCAGCGCGGGCGGCGTGCCGAGGCCCGACAGGGCGAACACGGCCACGGGGACGGCCACGGCGCTCGCGGCCAGGGCGGCGGAGCGGGCGCGGCGGCGTACCGGGCCGGTGGTCTTCAGCGCCAGGAACACGGCGCCGTGCAGGACGCACACCGCGAGCGTGAACGCGCCTCCGAGCAGGGAGGCGAGCGGGCGTCCGAACAGCAGGTCGGCGAAGATGGCGCCCCACAGGAACGCCGGCAGCGCGCTGCCCGCCACGATGCCCACGTCGCACCAGCGCGGGGAGGCGACCTTGCCGCGCCACTCCAGGCCGACCCCGCGCACGATCAGCCCGACGAGGATGAGCGTGACCGGCAGGTAGAAGGAGCTGAACACGCCCGCGTACCAGGCGGGGAACGCGGCGAACATGGCGCCCACCGCGGTGATCAGCCACACCTCGTTGCCGTCCCACACCGGGCCGATGGTCTCCAGGCTCTGGCGCCGCTCCGCGGCGTTCCTCCCGACGAGCGGCGCCAGCATCCCGACGCCGAAGTCGAAGCCCTCCAGCACGAAGTAGCCGGTCCACAGGAAGGCGATGATGACGAACCACAGATCGATCATGTCCGCTCCTCAGTACATCAGCGACGGTTCGAGCTGCTCGGCCGGGGCGGCGGGCCGCTGTTCCTCCTCGGCGCCCGCGCGGACGTGCCGGGTGAGGAGCACGACCTCGGCGACGGCGAGCGCGCCGTACAGCAGCGTGAAGACGGTCAGCGAGGTGGCCACCTCGGTCAGGCTCACGCCGGGCGACACGCTGGCGGCGGTGAGCAGCTCGCCCGCGACCGTCCACGGCTGGCGGCCGATCTCGCTGAGCAGCCAGCCGGCGATCACCGCGGCCAGCGGCAGCGGCAGGGCCCACAGGAACGCCCGCGCCAGCCACCCCGGCAGGTCGCGCCTCCCACGGGTCAGCCAGAGGCCGAGCACCGACAGGGCCACCGTGGCCATCCCGAACCCGATCATCACCCGGAACGACCAGAACACGACCGGCTGGTTCGGCCGGTAGTCGCCGGGGCCGAACTGCTGCTCGAAGCGCCGCTGCAGGTCCTCGGTGCCCTGGACGGTGGCGCCCGGGTCGTTGGTGGACAGGAAGCTCAGCAGAGCGGGGATCTCGACGCCGGGGGCGACGCTGAAGGCCGCGCCCGCGGTGTCGCGCTCCAGCCCTTCGGCGGAGGCCAGCTTCATGGGCTGCTGCTCGTACATCAGCTTGGCGGACATGTCGCCCGTGCCCGCGACGACGGCCCCCGCGATCGCGGTCATGATCAGCGCTCCCCGCGCGGCGCTGCGCCACATGCCGGCGCGCGTGCGCAGCAGCAGGTATCCGCTCACCGCCAGCACGAAGCCGCCCGCCACGACGAACGCCGCCCCGACCACGTGGGGCACCTGGGCCAGCGCCGTCGAGTTGGTCAGCACCGCCCACAGGTCGGTCATCCTGGCCTTGCCGTCGACGACCTCGTAGCCGACCGGGTGCTTCATCCAGGCGTTGGCGGCGAGGATGAAGTAGGCCGACACGTTGGACCCGATGGCGGCCGCCCAGATGCACGCCAGGTGCGCCCTCTTCGGCAGCCGGTCCCAGCCGAAGATCCACAAGCCCAGGAACGTCGACTCCATGAAGAAGGCGAGCAACGCCTCCATCGCCAGGGGCGCTCCGAAGACGTCGCCGACGAACGTGGAGTATTCACTCCAGTTCATCCCGAACTGGAACTCCTGCACGATGCCGGTCACCACGCCCATGGCGAAGTTGATGAGGAAGAGCTTGCCGAAGAACTTCGTGAGCCGCAGGTAGTGCTCCTTGCCCGTGCGGTGCCAGGCCGTCTGCAGGGCCGCCACGAAGACGCCCAGGCCGATGGTCAGCGGCACGAACAGGAAGTGGTACACGGTGGTCACCCCGAACTGCCACCGTGCGAGGTCAAGTGCGTCCATCGTCTGCGTCGACTCCCGTGAGCTCTACAAGCTGTAGTACGTCTACTTGCAGTAGTACTACAAGCTGTAGAGCAATGGGGTGCGACCTTGGTCACAGTCCTTCTCCCGTCTGGCAGGTGTTGCCCTTATCCGGCCTGGTCGCCGCCGCCTAAAGTTGCTCCATGAAAGTGGGTGGCAGCGCCGTGATCGGCGTTCAGAGGGACCAGGTGTGGACGGCGCTCCAGGATCCGGCGGTGCTGGTGCGGACCATTCCGGGGTGCGAGCGCCTGGAGGAGTCGGGGCACGACACGTACCGGATGACGGTCAACGCGGGCGTCGCGTCCATCAGAGGGGTCTACCAGGGAGAAGTGGCGCTGACGGACCCGCTCGCGCCCGAGAGCTTCACGCTCAGGGCCCGCGGGCAGGGCGCGCCCGGCACGGTCGACGCGACCGTCGTGGTGCGCCTGACCGAGATCGACGGCGGGACCCGCGTGGACTACGACGCCGACGCCGTCATCGGCGGGATGATCGGCGGGGTCGGGCAGCGCATGCTCGGGTCGGTGGCCAGGCGGACGGCGGGCGAGTTCTTCTCGGCCGTCGAGGAACACCTCCTCACGCCCGATACCACCACGGACCACGCAGGTGAGCCGGGCGCCCCCGCGACGGGGGCCGCGACGGGGACGGCGTCGAGGGCTGGGACGGCGGGTGCCGTCCGGCCGGTGGGGGCGGTCCACGAGCGTCCCGCCAGGGCGCGCACGGAGACGCGGCCGTGGGTGATGCTGGCGTCGTTCGGCATGGGCGCGGGCGTGGCGGCCGGCGGCGTCGTGCTGGGCTGGCTGCTCGGCCGCGGCTCCCGCCACCGCACTCCCTGACCCCGGCCCGTCCCGCCCCACCCCGCGGCGGGGCGGGACGGGCCGGGGTCAGGGAGTGCGGT
>NZ_SMLD01000218.1:0-14031 GCF_004352805.1 Nonomuraea mesophila | reverse complement strand
GCCCGACGGCGGCCAGGAGGGCCAACGGCGCGACGAACTGCTGGGCGTCCCTGAACACCGCGAACCCGCCCCACGCCTCGACCAGCCCGCCGAGGGCCGCCCGGCCGGCCGCGGTCACGCCCAGGCAGGCGATGCCGAAGCCGGCCGCCGCCGCCACCGCCAGCCCCCGCCGGTACGGCAGCCCGCGCGCCACCGCGAACCCGGCGATCCCGGCCAGGCAGAGCACCAGCCTGCCTACTGCGCCCACGACCGTGTCGTATCCCACCGGGACGGCCTGCGCGTTCCAGATCCCGCCCAGCGACAGCAGGCTCCCCACCGCGCCGAACGGCCCGTCCGCACGGGCGGCGAACGCCTCCACCCCGATCGCGTCACCGGTCAGCACCCCTGGCCGCAGCAGCGTGGGCACCAGCCAGGGCAGGCTGAACCCGGCCGGCACCGCCGCCACCCGCACGACCTGAGCCATCCGCGCTCTCCAGGGTGCGCGGCCCTCCGGGAACGCGGCCGTCGCGAGCGCCGTCAGCGCGGTGATCGTCATGGCCGCGAACCCTCCGGCCGCCGCGGGCGCCATCGCGACCGCCGACCGGCGGGCCGAGCCGGCCGCCCGCACCACCCACGGCAGCGCCGCGTACCCGAGCAGCAGCGCCCACTGCCCCATCAGCAGCCGCTCGGCCACGTACGGATTCCACACGTAGAACGTCCCGGCGACCAGCCGGGGCACGAGCCGTTCCGACGGCACGAGCAGCGCCGCGCCCGAGCACCCGAGCACGAACACGCCCAGCAGGATCGCCTTCTGCACCACGTCGGCCGGCAGCACCCAGGACAGCGCCGTGACCACCGCGTCGCTCGGCACCACCCGGGGCGCGCTCCCGGCGAGCCCGAAGGTGAAGCGGGTGAACACCGGATCCGGCACGAACACCATGTCCTGGACCAGCACGAACCCCGGGCCCAGCGCGGGACCGAGAGCCAGGCATCCCAGGGCGAGCCCGAGCAGCACGGCGACCGGACCGGCGCGAAGGGTGCAAGGCATCCCGATATGACATCACAACCGCACAACGGGCATTCCACAACATCATCCACCTCGTTACCCTTCCGAGCAGGAGGACGGGGTGACGACGATCGGGACTACGGCGCGGGCCCGCCCCACCGGACGCGAGGACGCCGTGCTGGCCGCGGGGATCGCCATGATCGCCGTTCAGCTCATCGTGAAGTTCGCCGTGGTACGCCGGACGTACTTCCGTCAGGACGACTTCCACTTCATCGCCCGCGGTCTCGAACAGGGCCTGTCGTGGGACTACCTGATGCGCGTCGACTTCGGGCACCTGATGCCCGGGCCGTTCGCGATCCACTGGGTGATGGGCCGGCTCGGCGTCTACAACGACCTGCTCGCCCACGCCGTCACGATGGGGCTGCTGGCCGCCGCCGGGCTCGCGCTGCTGCGGCTGCTGCACCTGCTGTTCGGGGCTCGCCCGGCCATCCTGGTGCCGCTGGCGTTCTACCTGCTGACGCCGATGACGCTCTCCGCTCTGTCGTGGTGGGCGGTGGTGGTGGAGACCCTGCCGTTCCAGGTCGCGTTGCCGATGGCGCTCGGCTCGCACGTCCTCTACGTGCGCAGCGGGCGTTTCCGGCACGCCGTGGCCGCCGCGGCGTGGACCGTGCTGGCCATGGCGTTCTTCGTCAAGGCGCCGTTCATCCTGCTGCTGGCCTTCGTGCTGACGCTCGGCTGGTTCCCGCGCGCGGACCGCAGGCCGGCGTGGCTGCTCTACCTCACCGTGATCGCGGTCTACGCCGTGGTCTTCTTCCAGCGGCTCTCCGCCTCGGTGACGCTCACCAACGACGCGGTACGGCCGGCGCTGCCCGACCCGGCGACGGCCGCCGGCTTCACCTGGCAGTTGCTGACCTCCCTGGTGTCCACGGCGCTGGGCGGGCCGTGGGCGTGGCAGCCGATCGGCGACGACTACGCCATCGCCGCCACCCCGCAGCCGCTGGTCTGGGCCGGGCTCGCCGTCGCGGCGGCGGTGGTCGCGGCGTCGGTGCGTTACCGGCGGACGGCCTGGCTGGCCTGGCTGACGCTGCTGGCGTATTTCCTGCTGGCCGACGTGGTGCCTGTCGCGATCGGGCGGATCGTCCAGCTCGGGCCCGATCTCGGCGGCCTTGAGCTGAGGTACGTCTCCTCGACGGCGAGCGTGGTCGCCCTCGTGATCGGGCTGGCCTTCCTGCCGCTGCGCGGCGAGGAGCGCCCCTGGTCGCGCCCGCCGCCGAGGCTCCGGCACGCCTGGATCCCGCTCGGGGCGCTGATGGCGGCGGGTTCGCTCTGGTCCGCCGCCGCGTACGCCCGGCTGCCGCTGGGCGAGCAGGTCAGGAGCTACGTCGAGACGGCCAGGCTGGCGCTCAAGCGGGTGCCGTCCGGCTCGGTCATCCTCGACGCCCACGTCCCGGGCAAGGTCGCCCACGCGATGTTCTTCTACGACTACGCCCGCGTCTCCAAGCTCCTCGGCCCGCTGGCGGCGCAGCCGGTCACCTGGACCCGGCGGCTGACCGGCCCGGTGCCCAAGCCCCTGGCCTTCGACGGCCAGGGCCGGTTGCGGCCGGTGGTCATCAGCGGTGTCACGATCCCCCAGCGTGACGGCTGCACGCGGATCTCGGGCAAGGAGACGCGCCTGCGCCTTCCCGCGCCGGTGGCAGCCGGGGAGTGGACGGTGCAGGTCGGCTACCTCAACCCGAAGCCCACCGAGCTGTCGGTGCGGCTCGGCGACGGCACGGCCGCGGTCCGCGCCGGCAGCGGGTTCGGCTGGACCTTCGCTCCCGTCCGGGGCGGCGGCGGCGAGGTGCGCCTGCGCACGCTGGACGGGCGGACGGCCTGCGTCGGCGAGATCCGGATCGGCGTCCCCGTCCCCGCGGAGGACGCCGCGGCGATACCGCCGGACCCGGTGACGCGCTGAGCCGGCCTGAGCCGCCCGGCGAGCGGGCGGCTCAGGCCGCGCGGGTCACTTACCGGGCTCGGGGTCCCTCGGCAGGCCCAGCATGCGCTCGCCGATGATGTTGAGCTGCACCTCGGTGGTGCCGCCGTAGATGGTCATGGCGCGGGTGGCGAGCACCGCCCGGTTCCAGTAGCCGGCGTCGCCGAGCTTCATGTCGGCGGCCGTGACCGCGGCCGTGCCGAGCAGTTCCACGGCGGTCTCGGAGACGTGCTGGGCGTGGGAGGTCGACAGCAGCTTGCGTACGGAGGCGTCCGCGCCCGGCTCGGAGCCGGCCAGTTGCTTGAGCGTGACCCGCAGCGAGAGCGCGTTGATCGAGTGACTCTCGCAGACCACCCCGGCCACCCGCTGCGCCTCCACGGGCGACGGCTCCCGGCCGAGCCGCCCCGCCAGGCCGAGCAGGTCGGACACGGACGAGCCGGTGCCGCCCGAGCCGGACGACAACGAGACCCGCTCGTTGGACAGCGTGTTGCGGGCGACCTTCCACCCCTCGCCGACCTCGCCCACGACCAGGTCGTCAGGGACGAACACGTCGTCGAGGAAGACCTCGTTGAACAGGTTCTCGCCGGTCATCTCCGTCAGCGGCCTGACCGTGACCCCGGGCGCCTTCATGTCGACCAGGAAGTACGTGATGCCCTCGTGCTTGGAACCCTCGCTGGAGTTACGGGCGATGCAGATGCCCCACTCGGCCACGTGGGCGACCGAGGTCCAGATCTTCTGGCCGTTGAGCTTCCAGCCGCCCTCGACCCGCTCCGCCTTCATCTGCAGCGAGGCCAGGTCGGAGCCCGCGCCCGGCTCGGAGAACAGCTGGCACCAGATCATCTCGCCGCTGAGCGTCTTGGGCAGGAACCGTTCCTGCTGCTCCTGGGTTCCGTACGTGGCGATGGACGGCACCACCCACGCACCGATGATCATCTGGGGCAGGCGCACCTTCGCGGCCCTGAGCTCCTGCGCGATCAGCACCTGCTCCAGCGGCTTGGCGTCGCGGCCCCACGGCTTCGGCAGATGGGACATGACGAAGCCGCGCGAGGCGAGCGCCCGCTTCTGCTCCTGGCCCTCCAGCCGGGCGATCTCGGCGATCTCCGCGCGGATCGACTCGCGCAGCTCGGCCGCGTCCTCCGGCAGGTCGATCTCCATCGAGCGGGAGACGCCCTGCAGGGCGAGCGCGGCGACCGTGGCGGCCCACTCGGACGACGGGCCGAGCAGCGCCCGCAGGGTGAGCGCGCGGCGGTAGTAGAGGTGTACGTCGTGCTCGAAGGTGTAACCGATGCCGCCGAACGTCTGGATCGCGTCCTTCGCGCACTGGACGGCCGCGTCGGGCGCCATCACCCCCGCGACGGCGGCGGCGAGGTCCAGCTCCTTGGCCGCGCCGGCGGTCGCGCTCCGCGGAGCCTCCACCTGCTCCTCGGGGCCGGAGCGCCGCTCCGCCGCCCTGGTGGCGTCCCAGACGGTGGCGCGGGCCTGCTCCAGCGCCACCAGCATGCGGGACAGCTTGTGCTTGATGCCCTGGAACTGGCCGATCGGGCGGCCGAACTGCACACGTACCTTGGCGTATTCGGCGGCGGCCGTGACGCACCACGAGGCCAGCCCCGCGGCCTCCGCGCCCAGCACGATGGCCGCCAGGTTGCGTACGTCGGAGCTCTCGACGCCGTCGAGCACCCGCTCCGCGGGCAGCGCCACGCCCGCGAGCTCCACCCTGGCGACGGGCCTGGTCAGGTCGAGCGACGGGAGCGCGGTGACCGTGACGGCGGAGGCGTCGGCCACCACCCACTCCTCGCCCTGCGACGTGCTCACCGGCAGCACCAGCAGGTCCGCCAGCGAACCGCCGAGCACGGGCTCGGCCGTGCCGGAGACGACCAGGGAGCCGTCGTCGTCACGGACGCCGCTCAGCGCGCCGGTCAGGGCGACCGCGCCGGTGAGCGTGCCGTCGGCGAGGCCCTCCAGCAGGTCGTGCCGCTTGGAGACGTCGATGACCGCGCCGGCCAGCACGGTCGGCACGTACGGCCCCGGCGCCATCCGCTCGGCCAGCGCCTCCACGGCCACGGCGGCCTCCAGCAGCCCGTAGCCGGACCCGCCCGACTCCTCGGGCAGGTGCAGGCCGAGCAGCCCCTGCTCGGCCAGGCCCGGCCAGAACGGCGGGCGGCCGTCCACCTCGGCGCGCAGCAGCTCCGCCGGGATGTTCCGCTCCGCCCAGCCGCTCACCGACTCGCGGAGCGCCCCGTGCTCCTCGCTCAACCCGATCGCCATGCTCATCCTCCAGCCAGGTCCGGCACCATGCCAGAACCATATTCTAGAGGATGCTTCTGGGCCTAGAGCGGGCGAAGCTGCTTCACGATGGTGCTCAGGTCACGCCAGCGTTCCTTGTTCGTCTCGGGGATGGAGGCCATGAACAGCGTCGGCTTCGTCCTGCCCACCTCGACCACCGTCACCATGGCCTGGGCGACCTGCGCCTTGCCGTCGTAGGTGTAGGTCACCTTGTAGCCGAGCGTCCACCCCTTGCCGACCGGGAGCTTCTGCGAGGCCGTCCACGCGAGCGTGGCGCCCTTGGGGTACTGCGTGCGGATGGTCCACCGGGCCGCCTCCGTGGCGATCGCCCGGTAGTCGGCGTTGGACGACGGCTTCTTGTCCGGCGCGTCACCGGGGTATTTCGCCGAGGCGATCACCGTCTGCGGGATGGCCACCTTGCCGATCCGCTGCGCGACCGAGAACGGCGGGAAGTCCCTGGCCTTCCACGGTGACCCCAGACGCGGGTATTTGATGCCGGTGTTCTTGTCGGTGATGGTGCCCGTGACCTTGGCCGCCTTGCCGGACAACGCCGGGAACTTCTTGCTCTCCGGCACCGGCGGCAACACGATCGGGCTCTCGGTGGCCGTCGGGCTGGGGCTCGCCGACGGGGTGGCCGTACTCGGCACGGGAGCGACGGCGACCACGTCCTCGGGCTGCTCCTGGTTGGCGGGCACGTCACCGGAGAAGACCACGAAGACCAGCAGCACGGCGAGCACGGTCGCGAGACTGGCCCCGGCCAGGTAGACCACCTTGATCGGGATGTCGCCGAGCCCGCGGGACTTCGGCTTGGACGTACGCTGCGGCACCGGATGCGCCTGCGGCTGCATGTACGGCTGCGCGGGCGCCGGCCGGCCCGGGGGCTGGTTCGGGGGCTGGTTCGGGGGCTGCTGCGGAAACCGGTGCGGCGGCTGGTTGCCGCCCTGAGCGGGGTTCCCCACCCCGGAATGCTGGTTCCCGGTATGCGGCGGTCCGGCGGCTTGAGGCCGGCCTCCCAGGTTCGGCGGCTGGTTTCCCGGGTTCGGGGGCTGGTTCCCGGTGCCCGGCGGCTGGTTCCCCGGGTTCGAGGGCTGGCTCCCGGTGCCCGGCGGCTGGTTCCCCGGGTTCGGGGGCTGGTTCCCCGTACGGCCCGGCGGCTGGTTCTGCGGCGGGTTGCCGGACTGCCCCGGCGGCCGGCCTCCGGGCCGGGCCGGAGGCTGCTGAGCGGGTTGACCAGCGGGTTTCACCGGGGTGGACGCCCCCTGAACCGGCGGCCGGGCGATCTGGACCGTCTCCTCGGCGGGCAGGACGATCTTGCGGAACGGAGTGGTGGGTGGATCATGCTCAGGTCTCTGGTCGCCGACGTCCGCCATGGCCATGAGATTACGTCACGCCGGCGAGGCATAAATCCTCTATTCCCCTTGCAGAATCTTATTCTGTAAGGTCGGCGACTATGAGGGGTTTCTACGAGATCGCGGCCAACGATCCTGAACGCGCCGCCCTGCTCGGCGACGACCAGGTTTCCTACGGCGCTCTGCTCGACCGGGTGAACCGGGCCTCCAACGGACTGATCGCGCACGGCACCGGGCCGGGTGACTGCGTGGTCACCGTGCTGAAGAACGGGCTCGACGCCGTGACCATGATGCTGGCGACGTACCAGATCGGCGCGTACCTGGTGCCGGTCAACTGGCACTTCACGGCCGAGGAGATCGACTACGTCGTGACCGACTGCGGCGCCACCGTGGTGGTCGGGCCGGGCGCGCTCACGGTCGGCGAGCTGGTGGCCGGACGGCCCGCCGACGCCCCCGAGCACCGCCGCGCCGGGTCGATGATGCTCTACACCTCGGGCACCACGGGCCGGCCCAAGGGCGTGCGGCGGCGGCTGCTCGACCTGACGCCCGAGGAGCTGTACCCGATCCTGATGCGCAAGAGCTGGCGGCACTTCGGGCTGCCGATGGGCGGGGTGCACCTGGTGTGCTCGCAGCTCTACCACTCGGCGCCGTACGGGCAGGCGATGATGGCGCTGCAGTTCGGGCACACGATCGTGGCGCCGGAACGGTTCGACGCGGCCGGCGCGCTGCGGCTGATCGAGCGGCACCGGGTGACGAACGCCTTCATGGTGCCCACCATGTTCCACCGGCTGCTCGCGGTGCCCGATCGGGAGACGTACGACCTGTCGTCCCTCATCCACCTCTACCACGGCGCCGCGCCCTGCCCGCCGGCCGTCAAGAAGGCGATGATCGACTGGCTGGGGCCGGTGTTGTGGGAGTACTACGGCTCCACCGAGGCGGCCGTGGTGACCATGGTGTCCTCGCAGGAGTGGCTGGCCAGGCCCGGCACGGTCGGCAGGGCGCTGGACGGGATGGCGTTCACGATCGTCGGCGAGGACGGCGAGGAGGTGCCGCCGGGCTCGCCGGGCCAGGTGTACGTCGAGGGCATCAACCGGTTCGAGTACCACCGCGACCCCGGCAAGACGGCGGCGGCCATGCGCGGACGGGCGTACACGCCGGGCGACATCGGCTATCTCGACGACGAGGGTTACCTGTTCCTGCTGGACCGGCGGACCGACCTGATCATCTCCGGCGGGGTCAACGTCTATCCGGCCGAGATCGAGGCGGCGCTGCTGGAACACCCCTCCGTGGCGGACGTCGCGGTGATCGGCGTGCCCGACGCCGAGTGGGGGCAGCGGGTCGTGGCGCTCGTGCAGCCCGCGGCGGGCGTCTCCGGCGGCCCGGGGCTCACCGCCGAGTTGCTGCGCCACTGCGAACCGCGGCTGGCCCGGATGAAGCATCCGCGGGTGATCGAGTATCGCGCGTCGTTGCCGCGTACGCCGACAGGCAAGCTGAGCAGGCGTAACGTCCGGGAAGCGTATCTTTCCAGATGAGCTGGGCACAAAGCCCTGTATGAGGGAGTTCGTCGCAGCACTGGCGGCCACCGCCGTGTTGCTCGCAGGTTGCGGGTCAGCCCCGTCGCCACCGGGTGCCGCCACGCCGACGGGTACGGGCACCACCACGCCGACCGGGACGGACACCGCCTCCCCGACGGCCTCTCCCACGACGTCGCCGCTCCAACTCGAGGCGGCGTACGAACGGGTCATCACGAACGTCCTGCCGTCCATCGTGCAGATCACCACGAAGGTGGGCCTGGGCTCCGGCGTCGTGTTCGACAAGGCCGGGCACATCGTCACCAACGCGCACGTGGTCGGCCAGGCGGAGGAGATGGAGGTCACCCTCGCCACCGGCGGCCCGCCGCGCCCGGCCAAGCTGGTCGAGTCGTTCCCCGCCGGAGACCTCGCGGTGATCAAGGTGGACCGGCCTGACGGCCTGCGGCCCGCGACGTTCGGCGACTCGTCGAAGCTGCGGGTCGGCCAGATCGTCCTCGCCATGGGCAACCCGCTGGGCTTCTCGGGCAGCGTGACGAACGGCATCGTCTCGGCACTCGGCCGTACGGTCTCCGAACCGCAGTCCGCCGGCTCGCCCGGCGCCACGATCGCCGGAGCCGTACAGACGTCGGCCGCGATCAACCCCGGCAACAGCGGTGGCGCGCTCGTGGACCTGTCGGGTCAGGTGATCGGCATCCCGACGCTCGCCGCCACGGACCCCGACCTGGGCGGGGGTGCGGCTCCCGGCATCGGCTTCGCGATCCCCAGCAACACCGCCACCGACATCGCCGCCCAGATCGTCAAGGACGGCAAGGTCACCAACACCCACCGGGCCGCGCTGGGCATCAGGGGCAGCACGGTCATCGGCGACGACGGGCAGCCCTCCGGCGTGGGCGTGGCCAGGGTCGAGCGCGGCGGAGGCGCCGAGAAGGCCGGCATCCGGGCGGGCGACGTGATCGTCTCGGTCAACGACAAGGAGACGCCGACCATGGCCGAACTGGCCGAGGCCATCACGGCGCTCAAACCCGGCGACAAGGTACGCGTGGGGGTCATCCGCGCGAGCGGGAAGCGGGAGACGGTCACCGTGACGCTGGGGGAACTCCCGGGCGACTGAGCCCGGGGATCATCCCTGCTTGGCGGTGAAGATGATCTCGACGCGGCGGTTCTTGGCCCGGTTCTTCTCCATGGGCTTGCCGTCCACCACGTTGGGCAGCTTGGGGCGGCTCTCGCCGTACCCCTTCGCCTGGAGTGTCACGCCGCCGCCGGTCAGCATCCCACGCATGGCCGCCTGCACGGCCCGCGCCCGGCGCTCCGAGAGCGTGGCGTTGTAGGAGTCGCTCCCCTGGTCGTCCGTGTGCCCCTCGATCTTGACGACGCCGCCCGCGCCCTCCTCGCCGATCTTCCCGGCCACCTCCTTGAGCCGCTGCTCCGCCTTGCCGGTCAGCTTCCACTTGTCCAGCTCGAACAGCACGTCGCTGGTGAGCGCGACCGTCACCTCGCGGCCCTGCTTGCGCTCGCTCTGGGTACCGTCGAGCGACTCGATCTCACCGATGACGTCCTCCACGGGCAGCACCAGGTCCTCGACCGGCCCGGTCGCGTCCGGAGGCGCGCTGGGAGCCGGCGACACCACGAGAAACAGCGCGAGGCTAAGAGATCGGAACATCGGTGAACACGCCGAACATCGGCATCTCAACGTTGATCTTCGTGACGTCGGCGGGCGGAGCGGCGAAGACCGCGTACAACGTGGACGAGTCGCCCTTCTCCAGGAACTGGCCCTGGGTGCCCGAGCACACACACTCGGCGTCCTCGCCCGTGCCGTTGCGGGCCACCCGGTAGCGCTTGGCGTTGACCGGGTCGATCAGGGAGACGGCCGACACCGTGTAGTCGAGCGGGCTCCCGCTCATGCCGTTGTGCAGGTTGACCTTGCCGTCGAGGGTGGTGACCGTCCAGTTCAGGCTGACCGTCCTGCCCTGGCGCTTGAGCGCGGTGATGTCGGCCCTGGCCTTGCCGTGCATGTCGCCGGCGCCGACGTTCGCCTCCAGGGTCGAGATCGCCTTCGTGCTCTGCGGGGGCGCGCTCTGCCCCGCCGAAGGGCTCTGCTGCTGCTCCTGCGCGGGCTGGTCCTGGGCGGGCGAGTCCTGGGCGGGCGAGGACGCCGGAGTGTCCGGGACGGCGGCCTGCGACTGCCGCTCCTCGCCGCCGCCGCCCGACTGGCCGGGCAGCACTCCGCAGCCCGCCAGCGCGACGGCCGCGACGGTCAACGCGAACGTCTTACGCATGTCGTGATCACCTTCATCTTCGGGGATGTGACCCTCACCGTAGGAAAGCGACCTTCAGGATGTGCATAGTCCGCGTCGCCTGCGTGTTTCCTGTGCGAGCCGCTGCGCCTCGGCCGTGCCCTGAACATCACCGAGGCCGTCAAACTCTTCCATAGCACTCATAAGGGCCTCAAGTGCCCCATCGAGATCGTCCAGGTCGATCATCGCCCGTGCCAGCACCATCAGGGCCTGGGCGGCGCCCCGGCGGTTCCCGTACGAGGTGAAGGTCTTCAGCGCCGACCCCGCCGAGGCCGCCGCCTCGGCGGGAACCCCCTCCGTCCTCGCGAGCTCGGCGAGCACGAGCAGCACCCCCGCCTCGCCCAGCGGGTCACCCAGCTCCCGGTACGCGGCCAGGCTCGTCTCCAGCGGGCCCGCGTCCATGCGCAGAGCGCCGAGAGCGCGTAAGGCGTCGGCCCTGCCACGCCGGTCGCCGGCCTCCTCGAAGACGTGCAGCGCGCGGGTGAAGGCCCGTTCCGCCTCGTCCGCGCGCGTCTGGACCAGGCCGAGCCGCAGCGTGATCCGGGCCAGTTCGAGCCCTTCGACCAGCGGCTGCGCCGCCCGCAACGCCGCCGCGGCCGCCTCGGTGCGCCCCTCCGCCCTGTGCAGATCGGCCAGGCCGCGCAGCAGCAGCGCCTCGCCCTGCCGGTGACCCGCCGCCCTGGCCGCGTCGAGGCCGGTCGCCGTCGTGGCGTGCCAGTCGTCGTGGTGCGCGCCCAGCTCGAACAGCGGGGTCAGGTAGAAGGCCAGCCGCCATGCGGCCTCGTACAGGCCGGACCGGTAGAAGTCGTCGACGGCGGCCACCAGGAACCGGCGTTCGGCGGCCAGCCACCGCGCCTCCCACCGCGCCCACCCGGTCTGCGGTCCCATGCCGCTCCCTCCGGTCAGGGCCGGGCCGGGTGCGGCGGGACCGGTCAGGTGCCAGCGGGTGAAACCCGGGTCCCAGTCGGCCGCCTCCGGTGGGGCGCCGGTCCGGCCGGGCGGGTGGATCTCCGTGCGGCCGGTGCCGGGCTCCGCGGGCAGGAGGGCGGCCCTGGCCTGCCTCGTCCGCTCCAGGACGGTCGCCGCCCTGGCCTCCAGCACCGTACGGGCGCCGCCGCCCTCCTCCGCGAGCCGCTCGGCGGCGTAGAGCCGGGTCAGGTCGTGCCAGCCGTACCGTTCCTGCCCCGCCTCGTCCAGGCCGCGCGACTGCAACAGCCCGGCCTCCGCCAGCGGTTCCAGGTCCGCCCCCAGGACCCACGACGCGAAGTCGGGCGCGGACAGGGAACCGAGCTCGCGCAGCAGCCGCCGCTCGGGATCGGGCAGGCCGCGGTAGCCGAGCGCGAGGCTGCCACGTACGGCCAGGTCGCCCGCGCTCAGCTCGTCGAGCCTGCGCCGTTCGTCGCCCAGCCGGCCCGCGAGGTGGTCGAGCGTCCAGCCGGGCTTCCTGGCCAGCCGGGACCCGGCGATGCGCAGGGCCAGGGGCAGACCCCCGCAAAGGCGGACGATGCGCAGGGCCGCGTCCGGCTCGGCGCGTACCCGGTCGTGCCCCGTCACGCCGCCGAGCATGGCCACGGCCTCGTCGTCGTCGAGCACCCCCAGTTCGTACGCCCGCGCGGCCTCCAGCCCGGCCAGCGGGGACCGGCTCGTCACGAGCGTGAGGCTGCCCGGACCGGTCGGCAGCAGCGGGCGCACCTGGGCCTCGTCGGCGGCGTCGTCGAGCAGCACGAGCAGCGTCCTGTTCGCCGTCATGCTGCGGTAGAGCCGGACGCGCTCGTCCAGCCCCGGCGGGACCGCGCCGTCGGGGCAGCCCAGCGAGCGCAGCAGATCCTCCAGCACGGCACCGGGCGGCCTGGCGCCGAGCGCGGCGTAGAGGCGACCGCCGGAACGCTCGATCCCGGCGGCGGCGTGCACGGCGACGGCCGACTTGCCGCAGCCGGGCGGGCCGTGCAGTACCAGGTGCACGGGGGCGGCGGCGTGCTCGCGAGCCTCCGTGCCGATCCAGTCGAGCACCTGGCGGCGTCCGGCGAAATCGGAAATGTCGGGCGGCAGCTCGTTGACCGGCGCCGCGTCCTCGCCGCTCCGCCGGCCGGTGGCCCGCGGGTGCTCGTCCGACAACACCCGCCGGTGCGCCTCGGCCAGCTCAGCGCCCGGCTCCAGCCCCAGCTCCTCGACCAGCGTGCGCCGCGCGTCCTGGTAGGCCCCGAGCGCCTCCGAACGGCGGCCCGCCTGGTGCAGCGCCTCGATGAGACACACCCAGGCCCGCTCCCGCAGCGGATGGGCGCCCGTCAGCGCCCGCAACTCCCCGACCACCTCGGCGCCCCTGCCCAGGCTCAGGTCCAGCCGCACCCGCTCCTCGACCGCGGTCAGGCGCAGTTCCTCCAGCGGCACGGCGTACGACCTGCGCAACACGGACGACTCGACGTCGGCCAGCGCCTGCCCCCGCCACAACCCCAGAGCCGCCCTGAACGTCTCGGCCGCCTCCGCGACCCGCCCTTCGTCCCGCCGCCGCCTCGCCTCGGCGACCAGCCGCTCGAACCGGTGGCAGTCGACGTCGTCCGGCTCCACGTCGAGCAGGTAACCGCCCGGCACCGTACGGATGCCGCCGACCAGTTTGCGCAACGCGCTGACGTACACCCTGAGCACCGACTCCGCCGACGCGGGCGGCCGGTCGTCCCAGATCACCGACATCAGCCGTTCGACCGGCACCTGCTCCCGGGCCTGAAGCAGCAGCGCGGCCAGCAACGCGCGGTGTTTGGCCGGGCCCGGCGCCTGCCCGCTCCCGGCCCGCAGCGGCCCGAGCACACCGAACCGCACGTTCACGCGCTTTCCCGCATCACTCGCCCACGGGCCTGAGCGCGAAGGAGTCGAAGCGCACGCGGGCGGACTCGGCGGCGGCGGAGGCCGCGTGCACGCCGGCCTCGCCGGGACCGTAGGGATCGCCGGTGTCGGACACCTGCGCGACCAGGCGTTCGTTGAGCCACATGCGCAGCGTCACCTTGCCCTCGCTCTGACCGCACTCCGCCACGATGCGGTTGCCGGCCGCCTTCTCCGCTTCCGCCGGGCCGAACAGGATCTCACCCCGCGTGCCCGTGCGGCGCTTGACGATCGTGACCCTGCCCGTGCCGCTCACCGCGAACTCGTAACGGTCTCCTGACCGGGCCGAGCCACGGCACCACACACCGTACTCCCCGTCGCCCTCCTCCAGCGTGGCCTTCGCGCTGATGATCACGCCGCTGTCCGGCTCCCGCCGGGGCGCCGACTTCCACAACCGCCAGGACGGTTTCACGGTCAGCTCGTACGCCGCTCCCGCCAGCCGGGCGTTGCCGCCGTCCGATGGGCCGACCGCCCACGACTCCCCGAAGCCCGCCTCGTACGGCCAGCTCACCCGCCCCAGGCCGGGCACGGCGACGGCGGCGGTGACGGCGGTCACCAGCACGGCCGCGCCGACCGCCCACGGCCACCACCGCCGCCGGCCCGGCCCGGCCCGCGCCCGCACCGGACCCGGGCGGTGGCCCTCGTGCCCGGCAGGCGGCCGGCCCGTGCGGTGGGCGTCAGGGGCGACGGGTGAGCGGCTCTCGTGGTGGTCCCTGGCGGCATCGGGCGGCGGGGGCGGAAC
>NZ_SMLD01000217.1:0-14160 GCF_004352805.1 Nonomuraea mesophila | reverse complement strand
CGGCGATGCGGGTGAGGAGCGGGGTGGGGAGGCGGGGGCGCAGCCGTACGGGTTGCCGGGCAAGCCGCTGGCCCGGGGCCCGTTCCTGTTCGGCCTGGTCGGCGGGCTGGGGGTGCTGACGGCCATCGCGATCGCCCAGATGGTGGTCAACTCGATGAGCACGATCATCCTGGTCGTGGTGGCGATGTTCCTGGCCGTCGGGCTCAACCCGGCCGTGGAGGCCCTGCAGCGCCGCGGGCTGGGCAGGCGCTCCTCGATCTCGATCGTCTTCACCGGGGTCATTGTGGCGTTCGTGCTGTTCGGGCTGGCCGTGGTGCCACCGGTGAGCAAGCAGTTGTCGGAGTTCATCGAGGCGGTGCCCGGCTACATCACCGAGCTGAGCAGCCATCCGACGCTGCGCCAGCTCGACGCCGACTACCAGCTTCTCCCGCAGTTGCGGACGTTCGTGACGAGCACGCTGGGGCCGTCGCTGGCCACGGGGATCATGGGTGCGGGCCTGGTGGTGCTGAACGGCGTGTTCACCACGGTGACGCTGCTGGTGCTCATGCTCTATTTCCTCGGCTCTCTGCACACGATCAAGGACTACCTGCTCAAGCTGGTGCCCGCCTCGCGCAGGCAGCGTACGCGCGCGATCAGCGAGGAGATCCTCACCGGCATCGGCGGTTACGTGGCGGGCAACGTGCTGATCTCGGTCATCGCGGGCGTGGTGGCCTGGATCTTCCTGTCGATCGCGGGCGTGCACTACGCGCTCGCGCTCGCTCTGGTGGTGGCCATGCTGGACCTGGTGCCGCTGGTGGGCGCCACGATCGGCGCGGTGTTCGTGAGCGGGGTCGCGCTGCTGCAGTCGGTGCCCGCCGGGATCGCGTGCGCGGTCTTCTTCGTGCTCTACCAGCAGGTCGAGAACTACTTCATCTACCCGAGGGTGATGAAGCGCTCGGTGGACGTGACGCCGGCCGTGACGGTGATCGCCGCGTTGTTCGGGGGCGCGCTGCTCGGCATCGTCGGCGCACTGCTGGCCATCCCGGTCGCGGCGGCGATCTCGCTGATCATCCGCGAGGTGGTGCTGCCCCGCCAGGCCAGGGCCTGAGCTGCGCGCTCAGGCCCGCGGAGCCAGGGCTCACGCCCGCCGGGCCAGGTCCCGGAGCGGACTCCCGGTAGCGATCAGCCGGGCCCGCCGAGCTCCGCCCTGAGAAACTCCGTCACCGCGGCGTTGAAGGCTTCCGGCTGCTCGACCGCACTCAGGTGGCCGGCCTTCGGGATGATCTCCAGCCGTCCTTCCGGTACGGTGCGGGCCATCTCCTCGGCGTCGGAGGGCGGTGACAGTTCGTCCTCCTCCCCCACCACGACGAGCAGCGGCACCTTCAGCGCACGCAGCGTCTCGAACGAGTCGGGACGTGCGGCCATCGCCCGTTGCGCCCAGGCGACGGCGCCCGGCGGAGCCGACTGCACCAGCCCTTTGACCCGCCCGAACACCATGGCCCGCCGCTCCTTGGTGGTCGGCCCGATCAGCGCCGGAAGCACCTCGCTGACCAGCACCTCGCTGCCTTCGGCCACCACGGCCCTCGCGATGCGCTCCCTGTTGTCCCTGGCCGCCGGCGGGTCCTGGCTCGCCTTGGTGTCGGCGAGGATGGCGCCGAGCACGCGATCGGGATGCCGTCGGCAGAAGGCCATGGTCACGTAACCGCCCATGGACAGCCCGCCGACCACCGCCCTGTCGATGCCCTCGTCGTCGAGCAGCCTGGCGACGTCGTCGGCCATCAGGTCGAGTGACGGCTCGTCGTCGCCCAGCCGCGAACCGCCGAAGCCCCGCAGGTCAGGTGTGATGACCCGGCACACCTTGGCCAGCCCCTCCCGCTGCGCCAGCCACATGGCCGACGACAGGGGGAACGCGTGGAGCAGCACCACCGGGATCCCCGTCCCGGCCGATCTCTTATAGAGCTGCACGGGCCCCACGGTAACCCGGTTCACGGCGACAATCACTCAATGTCATAGGACGATATCTCCATTGCCCCCGACCGCCTCCCCTAAAAAACCCCAGAGCCACCTATAAGGCCATATTTCCGGCGGGCCTACCCCGCGACAGCGGTGGCTCCCCCATCGACGAACACGACCTGCCCCGTCATGTACGCCGCCGCCGCGCTCGCCAGGAACACCGCCGGCTGCGCCATCTCCTCCGCCGTCCCCCACCGCCGCATGGGCACACCCGACACCGTGGCCGCGTTGGCGGCGTCGTCCTCCCAGAGGTTGCGGTTGAGGTCGGTCGCCGTCCACCCCGGGCACAGGGCGTTGACCCGCACCCCGGCCGGCGCCCACTCCACGGCCAGCGTCTTCGTCAGCGCCACCAGCCCGGCCTTGGCAGCCGCGTACGGAGCCAGGAGGGGCGCCCCGAGCGCCGCCAGCGACGCCACGTTGACGACCGCGCCGCCACCCCGTTCCAGCAGGTGCGGCGCGGCGGCGTGGCAGACGGCCATGGCGGTGTCGAGGTTGAGCCGCATGATCTTGTCCCAGCCGCTCAGCCGCAGGTCCTCGAACGCGACCATGAAGTTGGAGCCGCCCGCGTTGTTGACGATGACGTCGAGATGGCCGAGGCCGTCGATCGCCGCCGCCACGGCCGCCGCGGCGGCGTCGCGGTCGGTGAGGTCGGCGGGCACGACGAGCGCGCGCCTGCCGAGCGCCTCGACCTGCTTGCCGGTCTCGGCCAGCGCGTCGGCCGACCGGGACACGAGCGCGACGTCGGCCCCGGCCTCGGCGTAGGCGAGCGCGATGGCCCGCCCGATCCCCCTGGACGCCCCGGTGATCAGGGCCTGCCTGCCGCTGAGATCGAACGCGCCCACGCCGCCTCCTCCGCCTCGGAAATCGCCCCAGAAAACGCCACAGAAAACGCCACAGAAACCGAACGTCATTCTACGAATTCCGTACGAACGATGCGAGGGCCCGCCCCGGGAAAGGGCCGGCCCTCGCACCGGATCACGGGTCAGAAGCCGCCGAGGAAGAGGTCCAGGGCGTCTCCCAGGCCGCCCTGGTCGATCCATCGGGTGAACCGGCCGCCCGTCTCGGCGATCGTGCCGGTCCGGGTGTTCTCCGGTTCGATCTTCTCCGGCTTGAAGATCTGCTTCTCACCCTGACCGCTTCCGCTGGGACGGCCCGCGTTCGACGGAGGCCGGCCCTGGGGGTACATCCGGCCGTTGCCGTAGACCGTGTAGGACTGGGTCGGCTGCTGCGTGCCGTCGTTGCGCCAGATATGGCTCGGCCGTGGCTGGGCCGGCTGCCTGTTCACCTTCGGCGGCGACTGCCGCTGCGTCGACCGGTGGCTCGTCGGCCGGCTCGCCGGGCGCGACCGCGCCCGCTGGACGCCGCGCGGGACCCGGCCGGCCCGCCTGTTCCGTGCCCTGGAGGCCGCCACAGCACGCCTCCTCGCCGCCGCCTCGCGGGCCTCCTTCCTCGCCTTCCTCCGCGCCGCCGCCGCGGCCCGGCGCCGCGCCGCCGCCTGCTTCGCCTTCCTGGCCTTGGCCGCCGCTCGTTTGCGCGCCGCCGCCAGCGCCCGCTTGCGCGCCGCGGCGGCCGCCTTCCTCCTGGCCGCCGCGGCGGCCCTCTTCCTGGCCAGCGCCGCGGCACGGCGCCGGGCCGCCGCGATCGCCGCCCGCCTGGCCGCCTCACGCCTGGCCGCGGCCAGCGCCGCCCGCCTGGCGGCCGCCTGGGCCGCCCGCCTGGCCGCCCACCGGATCGCGAGACGGACCCCGATGCCGGCCGCGAACCAGAACAGCTGACCGTCGGGGTCACTCATGGTGACGGGGCTGTTGTTGGCGTAGGCGTAGGCGTTGAGCTGCTGCGGGTCGAGGTCGTCGATGACCGGGTCGACCGACAGGAACCGGCCGTTGCGCGCGTCGTACTCGCGGGCCCCGAGGTGGATGAGCCCGGTCGTCGGGTCCTTGGTGCCGCCGACGAAGGCGCGCTGGCCCGGCCACCATGGCGGCGGCGAGCCCCGGTCCTCCCCGAACGGCGTCTGCCTGCGTACGGCCAGGTCGCCGTTGCCGGCGTTGACCGCCGCCTGCGCGGTGCCCTGATGGTCGTTGGCCAGGAAGTAGACCTGGTCGTCCGGCGTGCGCACCGCGATGGGCTGGTCGTTGACGGTGTAGTAGCGGGTCTGCTCGACGGCGTCCTTGGCGAAGTCGAAGCGCAGCTCCATGTCGTCGACGTAGAGCGTGGCGTCCACCGGCGTCCTGCGGATCAGCCGCTCGCCGTCCGCGTCGTAGACGAACGACGTCGTCTTGCCGGCCTCCGTCACCGACTCCAGGTTGCCCTCGGCGTCCCAGACCAGGGTCTGGTCGGAGCCGCCGACCTTGCGCCTGGTCGTGTTGCCGGTGGCGTCGTACTCGAACAGGTCCGACCCGGCGCTCAGCAGCGCGTGCGGCCGCTGCTCGCCCGGCTTCGGGTAGGTGGAGGTCCGCACGGTCTCGGGCGCCCCGCCCCAGGCGTGCTTGGTCTCCTTGACACGGTTGCCGGTGACGTCGTAGGCGTAGCTGACCGCGTACGGGGCCACGCCGCCGATCGTGCCGGACTTCGGGGAGCCGGAGGCGCAGTCGTCCGTGGCCGTCCACGCCGAGGTCATGCGGCGCAGGTGGTCGTAGGTGAAGCACTGCGTGTCCTGGCCGCCCGCCCGCTCGGCGATCTTGGTGATGTTGCCGACGGCGTCGTAGGAGTAGCGCAGGTCCAGATCGGTGTCGGCGGCGCCCTCCCGGTCCAGCCGCATGCTCGTCATCCTGCGGGTGGACTCGTCGTGGGTGTAGGTGAGCCAGGTCTTCTTGTTGCCCGAGCCCAGCTCGTACTGCAGGGTCTCGCCCAGCTTCGAGTAGCGGGTCGTGTTCACGTACGTCGACAGGCCGGTGACCTTGGTCGGCTGGCCGAGCTCGTCGTAACCGTAGACGACCGACTCCTCCTCCAGGCCGCCGGCGGCCGGGAAGCTGACCGACTGCACCTGGTCGTCGAGCGTGTGGCGGGTGTTGAGCTGGTAGGAGCCGGCCAGCTTGCCCTCCCGCTCGGGGATGGTGACCGTCTGGCGCAGCGTGCGGTAGTCGGTGTCGATGGCGTTGATCTCCGCCTTGTACGCCTGCCCGCCCACATAGCGGACGGTGGCGTTCAGGTGGCCCTTGGCCAGGCCGTCGTACTTCCACTCGGCCAGCAGCGGGCCGGTCGCCGAGCCGTCGCGCAGTTCCTTCTTGCGGCCCAGCTCGTCGTAGACGTACCAGAGCGTCTTGCCGCGCGCGTCGGTGGTCGAGACGACCTCGTCGGCGTCGTTGTACGTCATCGTGGTGACGCCCTTGTCGGGGTCCTCGGTCTTGATCTCCCGTCCGCGCATGTCGTAGTGGTGGCGCCACACGTTCCCGGCCGGGTCGGTCACCGTGGCCAGCCGGCCGGCGTGGTCGTAGGTGTACTTGGTGGACTCGTACTCGCCGGTCGGGGTCGCGCCCTTGTACTGGCGCAGCTCGATCAGGCGGTCCTCGGCGTCGCCGATGCGGGTGGTGGCCGTGCCGCCCGGCGGCGGTGTCGTGTGGATCCTGTCGCCCTCCTGCTCGGCGCTCACCCGGTACTTCTCCACGCCCTTCGCCTTGAGGGCCTGGGCGGTCACGTCGCCGGAGCCGTCGAACGTCGACACGATCTGGGTCGGCACGTCGGCGTCGGCCACCGCGAGCAGCTCGGTGGAGGGTGCCCCGGTGGCGAAGTAACCGGTGTTCGACTTGTACTGCTCGCCGAGCGAGTTGTGGAAGGTGTCGGTGATCGTGCGGCCCTCACGCAGCGCGGGGTCGTCCGTCTGGTCGTCGTGAGGGGCGGGCTCCTGGGTCTGGCGCTCGCGCAGCAGGCCGTCGTACAGCTCGTGGCTGGCCGTGTAGCCGCCGTCGGCGCGCAGCGTCTTCGTGGTGACGACGCTGGGGCCGTCGTTGCGCATCAGGTACGAGTACTCCGTGCTGGGCGACTGCCCGGCGGCCTTGCTGCGGTCGGGCTGCCAGACCTTGACCAGGCGTCCGAGCGCGTCGTGCTCCATGTCGACGCGGCGGTTGTTGGCGTCGATCTCGGTGACAGGCTCGCCCCAGGCCGGTTCGAGCAGGGTGCGCTCGACGTGGCCGAGCTGGTTGGTCTGCCGGACCTCGGTCGCGGGGGCGCCGGCGGCCGGGACGTAGGTGGTGACGGATCGGGTGCCGGCCGCGTCCGTCTCGCTGGTCTCGCGGCCGTAGGCGTCGTAGGTGTGCGCGCGGTCGGTGATCGTCTTGCCGTCCCCGGACACGAGCTGCTGCACCTGGGTCACGTCGCCCTTGCTCGGGGCCTGGCCGAAGGCCTTGCCGTCGTACTGCACCCGCTCGTCGGAGATCACCTCCTCGGCGGCAAGCGTGGACACGGCGGTGTCGCAGCTCGCCGCGACCTTCTGGATCCTGCTGGTGTAGTCGAGCATCCAGGCCGAGTCGTTGCGGGCGTAGGTGTAGCGGGTACACTGGTCGTCGCCGTCGGCGGCCAGGTCGCCCTTCTCCTCCACCTGCGTGAGCAGGCCCTTGGCGTCGTACGTGCGCTCCTCTCCGGTACGCCGCCACTTGCCCCCGCCCAGGGCGGTCCGGGTCACCATGGACTTGGCCTCGACGATGTGCGCGGTCTTGGTGATGCCGCCCTGCGTGGACTCGGCGGTCTTCAGCGACCACGGCTCCTCGACGGTCGAGGTCAGGATGGGCCCGCCGTCGCCGTCGTACAGGATCTCCTCCCGCTCGAACCCGGCCAGCTGGTCGAGGTCGTCGAGCTTGCCGCCCTCGGTGTCCTCGACCTGCGCGCTGCGCTTGGAGCCGTCGGCCTGCTTGTCGCCGTGCAGGCCGCGGAAGTAGCGGAACTCCGTGAGCGTGCGCTCGGTGTCCTGGCCGTCGCCCTGACGGACCCGGACCCGGCCGAACCCGCGGAAGTCGGCCCACGTGCGGTGCTCGGGCTTGACGAGGCTGTTGTCGGCGTAGCGCCAGCCGGCGCCGCCGAGGTACTCGTAGTCCGTGACCACGCCCGGCGAGCCCGCGACGCGGTCCGTCTCGACGGTCTGCGTCACCACGTACTTGTGGAACCAGTCGGTGACCTGGGACTCGTCCGGCGGGGCCCAGCGCTGCGGATAGCAGCGTTTGTCGTTCTTGTCGGCGGCGGGCAGTTTGCCGGGCTCGCACTCGGCGGCCGAGTAGTGGACGCGCAGCTCACCGCCGGACTCGTTGTTGACGGCCTGCACCCGCCACTTGACCAGCGGGGCGCGGCCCTCGTCCGAGTCGACCCGGTTGGGCAGCTGGACGCCGATGAACGTGGTCTTGGGCAGCGTGATCGTGCCGCCCACGTGGCCGGTCTGCTGGATCGAGGCCAGCCACAACGCCGGGCTCATGCCGTCGCCGGTGGCGGGGAACTGGTGGGCCAGCGTCCAGGAGTCCACCGCCGCGTACTGACCGGAGCCGTTGAGGATCTGCGTGGTGACCTTGGCCAGCCGCTTGCGGCTGAAGAACGTCGGCGCCAAGCGGTCGGTGCACTTCTGCCCCGAGTTGCAGATCTGGTCGAACGGCACGTCCGGCCAGTGCTTGGCGGTGTCCTTCTTCAGCTGGTCGGCCGCGCAGGTGACCGTGCCGCTGGGAAGGCAGCGCTCGGCCACGTCGAAGACCACGCGGGCGGCGGGCGACCTGGTGAACAGCTCGTCCTTCAGGTAGCCGTAGTCGATGCGGGTCAGGTAGGCGCCGCGCACGTACTGGGTGCCCTGCTCGGGCTTCATGTGGCGGCCGTAGTAGTTGCTCTCCTGGGCGTACCAGTAGGTGGTGGCGTTGCCGTGCGGGTCCACCGCGAAGTCGAGGTTCCACCGGTACGCCTGCCGGCACCAGGCGTTGGCCGGGGTGCTGGAGTAGCACGGCTCACCCTTGTTGTTGCCGAACACCGGCGCCGTCTGCGCCGACTTCGTCTCCGGCTTGCCGCTCGCCCAGCCGGGCAGGCGGTTGAGGCCGAACGTGTACTGCGTGCCGTCGGCGGTGGTGACGCGCCAGTACTCGCCGTCGTTGTCGCCGTTGGTGGCGCCCGTGAGCTGCTCGATCCTGGTGCCGTCGTCGCGCTTGGGCCGCCACTGCTTGGTGGTGGCGTCCTTGACCAGCTCCATGGAGGAGTTGCCGAGCGACAGGGTGGCGTTGTCCTGGTCCCAGCACAGGTCGCCGGTCTTCTTCCCGTCGACCATGCAGGACTTGAAGCGGCGCTCGATGTAGCCGCCGGGGTTCAGCTCGAAGCCCTCACCGACCCAGGACGGCTGGTTGTTGGTGGAGGCGGTACGGCCGTCCACGCTCTGCGAGGAGTAGACGAGCGACAGGTCCGGCTCCTCGCCGCCCAGCGCGGGAGGCGTGCGCATGTCGTACGTCCAGTTGAAGTCGCCCGACTGGGTGCCGACGCTCCAGTTGGCCGAGGGGGACAGGCCGGTGGCGGAGTGGTCGCCCGACTGGCCCGACGCGGCGGCGGTCACGGCGTACAGGCCGTCCGTGGCCACCTCGGCGGTCAGCGTGCCCGCCTTGGTGTCGTTCTCGCTCTTGACCGGCTGCGGCTGGGGGCAGCCGGTGGCCTTGGCGTCGAGGGCGCACTCCGCCAGCTCGACGACCCGGAGCCGGGCGCCGTAGTCGCCGCCGTACGCGTGGCGGAAGCCGGAGTAGTCGATCTCCAGGCGGGTTTTGGCCTCGGCGGCCTTGACCGTGGCCCCCTCGCCGGGCGAGACGCGCAGCGCCAGGCCCAGCCGGCCGGTCGCCTCGGTGTCGAGGATCTCGACCGTCACCGGGGAAGCCTGGGACGCCGCGTTCACGCCCTTCCGCGCGGCCAGCCGTACCGGGAAGCCGTCCGCCTGGGTCTTCGCGCCCGCGCCTCCGAGCTCGGCCGTCTGCGGCTTGGGCCAGGAGACGCCCGGTGGCGCCTGCCACGCCTGTTTCTGCACCGGGTCGGCCATCGGCGGACGTACCGGGACCTTCTCTCCCTTGACCGGCGTCTCCTTCTGCACGGAGGGGGCCTGCCGGGGTTCGGCCTGGGCGGGCATGGCGTACGCCATGGGCAGGACGAGGACGATCGAGAGGACTGTGGCCAGCCGTCGCGGCCAGCGGGACTCCGGTTTCGGCTCGACGAGCCTGTTCCATGAGGAGTCTGGGATGTCTGGATTGCCCGGTTCGCTGGGTTCCTGAAAACGATTCCAGCGGGATTCGGGCAGGTCTAACTCGCTCTGTGGGTCCATGGATCTCTCCCAGTGAGGTGCTGCTAGGGGGGCTTACTGGGTCGGGGACTTAATGGGCAGCCAATTGAGCGATCTGCTCGGCGCTGAGCACACCGTCGTATGTGCGGACGTCGTCGAGGGCACCCGGCCAATAGCCGGTGAAGACGCCCGCCGTCCTGGTCCGGCCCAGGTGCAGCGGGCCGGTGGCGTTCCAGGCACTGATGTGGTCGGTCACGGTGGTGGTGGACAGGCGGCCGTTGACGTAGATGCGCAGCTCACCGGCCAGGGGGTCGTACACGCCGGCCACGTGCGTCCATTCCAGGGGCACGGGAACGGCGTCCGACCGGGTGCGTACGAGGGCGGCGTCGTCGGTGTCGGCGGCGGCCATGCCGAGGGCCCACCGCCCCTGGTCGAAGCCGAGCTGGAAACCGGCGGCGCGGCTGCCGCTCTGGGCCACGGCCGCGGCGGGGCGGGTGGGAAGGTAGTCGAGCTGGGTCCAGGCGGCGACGGTGAAGCCCGTCCTGGTGTTGACGACCGGGGCGCTCGTCCGGGCATGGCCGTCGACGCCGTCCAGCGCGAGCGCGCCGTCCAGCCACCCGCCCGTCCACGAGGCGGCTCCGGACAACGACGCGGCGGTCGCCCGGCCCGAGGAGTCGGCGGCCGACGAGCCGGACTGCTCATCCAGCTTCCAGTGGCCGACCAGCGTGGCAGCGCTGTTGACCAGATCGGCGACCTCGTCGGCGAACATGGCGCGGGCGTAGATCCGCACCTCGTCGACGTCCCCTTGCCAGTGGTCCGAAGCCGCCCCGCCGACCCTTCCGCGGCCGATCGTCAGAGGGCCTGTGGCATTCCATGGTGGTGAGACGGCGACCGTGGACTCCAGCCTGCCGTTCACGTAGAGCGAGATCTGACCGGCCGCCGAGTCGTGCACGCCGGTCAGGTGGGTCCACTCGCCGAGCCGGGGCGCGGCCTGCGACAGGGCGCGGGTCACCGTCGTACCGTCCGCGTCCGCGCCCGTCAGGCTCAGCGCCCAGCGGTCGTCGGCCTTGGCGTACTGCAGCGCGAACGCCCCCGTCCTGCCGCCCTCCTGGGTGACGGCCGTCGCGGAGCCGGCCGTGCCGGTCAGGCGGACCCAGGCGCTGACCGTGAAGTTGCGGGAGGTGTCGACGACGGGGCCGGACGTCTGGGCGTACGAGCCGGCCAGCGCCAGCGCCGAACCGGTCCTGCCGGACGTCCAGGTGGCCCCGTGCAGCGTCGCGGGGTGGGCCTTGGTGGCGTCGGCGGCCACGGCGCCCTGGCCGTCGTCCATCGTCCAGTGCCCGCTCGGCGGCCTGCCGGTGTTGACGTTGAAGACGTAGGTGCGGATCGGGCCGAGGTGCCCGGCGCGGTCCCTGCTGCGCACCGCCAGCACGTTGGGGCCGCTGTGGCGCGGCGTGAGCACGATCGAGGCCGTGCCGTCCGCGGCGGGCTGCGTCTCCGCCTTGGCAGTCGTGTCGAGGCCCCACAAGTAGGCGGCGACGTCGGGGACCCCGTTCGGGGCGAACGCGAACGTACCGGGCAGGCCCACGCCGTCGCTCCAGCCGTTCTCCGTGTAGTCGGGCGAGGAGACCTGCGGCTCCTTGCCGGGGGCCGTGGCGTCCACGGTGGCCTCGCACCAGGGGCTCCAGTCGCTGGTGGCCGTGCCGTCCTCGGCGCGCACCCGCCAGCGGATCAGTGCCCCGTCGGAGAACAGGCTGTTCGGGATGGTCGCGGAGAACGCGCCGCCCGACGAGCCCAGCGGAGTGACGAACTCGCCCGACTTCACCCCGCCGTCGTCGTACCACTCGAACCGGCCCCTGACCGAGTTGTCGGCGTCCGTCAGCTTGGCCCACAACTTGGGCGTGTCGGTGCCGATCACCGGGCGGTCGTCGCCGGAGGCGCACGCACCGCCCGGGTCCGACCACAGGTCCGCGGCCACCGGGGCAGCGGGCGGCGAGTTGTACTCGATGACCAGGCTCGGGTTGTTCCTGAACTTCTTCCAGGCGTACTGGTCGGTCTCGCTGGTCGCCCGCAGGCCGATGGTGACGTTGGGCCAGTTCTTGGCGGCGGCGTTGACCACCTGCGGAGTCACGTCGAACTCGACCCCGCCGGGCAGGCAGTTCGATCCCCACCCCTTGGCGACGTTCTTCGTGTCGAGCTTGGTGACCCACGCGGGCTGCTTGTTCCAGGTGGTGCTCTTGCTGATGCGGTTGGTCGCCCACGCCTCGACCTTGCGGGCGTTGCACGAGTACGACCACGTCTCGTACGTGCGCAGCGTGGCCTTGACGATCTGCTTGCCGTGGATGGCCGAGCCGGTGTTCATCTGGAAGAACGTGCGGTTCTTCTGCGAGTTGACGTGGCCCACCCTGGCGACGTCGCTGGAGTTGAGGTAGTTGGAGTTGGGCCAGTTGCTCCAGACGGCCGTCCAGGCGTTGCGGGCGGCGGAGAAGTACGGGTCGAGGTAGACGGGGAACTGGGTCCCCGGGTCCATCAGCATGTCCCTGTCGGGCCTGAGCCGCAGCCGGCCGCCCGCCAGCCGCACGTCCATCGTCGCCTCCCGCGCCTCGGGCGAGCGGCCCTCCTTGAGCGCCTGCGGGCTCCTGATGCCCTCGGAGTCCCACATCTTCGGGGTGGGCGCGACGAAGATCGTGCCGTCGTTGTCGTCGACCGCCTCCAGGTTGCCCGCCTTGTCGGCCTTCACCGACAGGCCCGAGACCGACAGCGGGAAGTTCAGCTCGGTCAGCCCGGCCGCGGCGGCCCGGGACCTGACCACCAGGAGGTGGGAGAACCCGTCCACGTCCGCGGTGACCTGGAGGTCCACGCCCGGCATGACCTCGGGGTAGGTGGCGGTGTCGCCCTGCAGCGTCGGCTCGGGCAGCGGGCCCGTCCACCCCAGCCGCATGGACTTGTCTCCGCGGGACATGGCCGCCAGCGGGCCGCTGCCTCCGCCGGAGAACGTCATGCCGACCGCCGTGGCGACCGGCTCGACGGCGCCGTCAGGACGCACGCGCAGCGTCGTGTCGACGGGGACCCAGCGGTCGCCCTTGCGCACGCGTACGGGCCGGACGTGCATCTCCATGGTGAGCCTGCCGTCGGGCTGGGCGAACACCTGGCGGGTCTCGCTGCGCATCGATTCGACCTCGACCGGCCTGCCCGACCGCCGGGCCATCACCAGCGCGGCCCCCTCGGTCTCCGCCGGGACCTCCGCCCGGACGTTCGCAGGCCCGGCCGTCCGCTGCGGTTGCTGCTGCGCGGACACCCCCTGCGGAACCACTAAGATCGCCGCCGATAACGCCGCCGCGGCCACTCCACGCATCACCCGCATACGTTCCTCGCCCACTCCTGAGCAGGGGTTACGCGCGGGACAGAAGCGCCCGGCGTCTCCACGATCTTCGGTTGATGATTCGGATTCTCACCCCGGTTGATTCGGTTGGTCCATAGTTCTGCTCATTCTGCTCAAAAAAACCTTCAGTGATCTTGCACACATGGAGGTATCCGCCAACGGCGGTCTCAGACCTCCGTGGGCAGCGGCCAGGCCGCCGGATGCACCCGCTTGACGATCTCGTTCAGGGCGACGCGCACGTACGGCTCCCCCACCCACAGATGCTTGGCCCCATCGACCCCGACGACCTCGGCCTGCGGCACCCGGGCGAACCGCTCACGCGCCTCCTCGGGCCGCAGGTAGTCGTCGAACTCCGGCACCAGGGCGACCAGCGGCCGGCCGAACCCCGCCCAGGCGTCCAGGTCGTCGTCCGTGGCCCTGTGCAGCGGCGGCGAGAGCAGGATCGCGCCCTCCACCAGGGGATCGTGCGCCCACTTCAACGTCAGCTCGGTGCCGAACGACCAGCCGACCACCCACACGTGCGGCAGATCGTGGAACTCGGCGTATTCGAGGGCGGCGGCCACGTCGAACCGCTCACCCTGGCCCCCGTCGAACGTGCCCCCGGAGGTGCCGCGCTCCGACGAGGTGCCGCGGGTGTTGAAGCGCAGCACCGCCAGGTCGGCGAGGCCGGGCAGCCGGTTGGCGGCCTTCTTGAAGACGTGGCTGTCCATGAACCCACCGTGAGTGGGCAGCGGATGCAGCGTGACCAGCGTGGCCACGGGGGGCCGGTCGGGGGGCAGAGCCAGCTCGCCGACCAGGGTCAGGCCGTCGCCGGTGTGCAACTCGATGGGCTCTCGCCGGGCGGGCAGCACGGTCGCCGCGCGAATCTCCTCCATCAGATCCTCCCGAGGGGACCGTCGCCTTGAGACGACCGGAGAATCGGGAGCGGGAGGGCCGTCAAGGCCCGAGCGTGCCCTGACCTGTCACATCTGCGCATCACGGATGTCCTTCCTGGGTTTTGTCGGCGCCAGCCGATATCGTGGTGATGTCGTTACCGAACGTGATGGGAGGTGGGGTGTGCGCAGGTCGTTCACATTCCTGCTGCGCCCCACGGCCCGGCAGGCGGCGGCGCTGGCGGCGTGCCTGGAGGACCACCGCCAGCTCTACAACGCCGCTCTGGAACACCGCCGCACCGCCTACGCCAGGGCGGGGGTGAGCGTCCGGTACGGCGAGCAGTCGGCCGAGCTGAAACACATCCGCGCCGACGACCCGGATGGGCAGGCGCGTTGGTCGTTCTCCTCCCAGCAGGCCACCCTGCGACGGCTCGACAAGGCGTTCGCCGCGTTCTTCAAGCGGGTCCGCGCGGGTCGCGCGCCGGGCTTCCCGCGGTTCAAGGGGCGTGGCCGGTTCGACACGGTGGAATGGCCGAAGGACGGCGACGGCTGCCGGTGGGAATCCCAGCCCGGCCACCCGACCGCCACCTACGTGCGGCTCCAGGGGGTCGGGCACGTCCGCGTCCACCGGCACCGGCCCGTGCGCGGCCAGGTGAAGACGATCAGCGTCACGCGCGAGGGCTCCCGCTGGTTCGTGGTCC
>NZ_SMLD01000216.1:0-14241 GCF_004352805.1 Nonomuraea mesophila | reverse complement strand
CGCCTGAACCCGCCGCACCCGCCACCGCACCCGCCACCGCACCCGCCACTGGGCCCGGCGAGACGGTGTTGCGCGCCACCGGGCTGCACAAGACCTACCGCGGCGGGATGCTTTCGCGCGGCGGCGCCGTACGCGCGGTCGCGGGCGTGGACCTGGAACTGCGGGCCGGGGAGACGCTGGGCATCGTCGGCGAGTCCGGCTGCGGCAAGTCCACGCTGGCCCGCATGCTGGTCGGCCTCGAACGCCCCGACCAGGGCGAGGTGACCTTCCGCGACCGGCCGTTCTTCACCCGCGGCGGCGTGCCGCGCGACATCCGCCGCCGCGTCCAGATGGTCTTCCAGGACCCGCTGACCTCGCTCAACCCCCGCATGACCGTGCTCGACATCGTGGCCGAGCCGCTGCGCGTGCACCGGCTGTGCGCGGACGCCCGCGCCCTGCGCGAGCGGGTGGGAGAGCTGCTGTCGCTGGTCGGCCTGCCGCCCGAGCGGATGAACCGCTACCCGCACGAGTTCTCCGGCGGCCAGCGGCAGCGCATCGGCATCGCCCGCGCGCTGGCCACCGAGCCGGACGTGATCGTGTGCGACGAGCCGGTCTCGGCGCTGGACATGTCGGTGCAGGCGCAGGTGGTCAACCTGTTCGCCGAGCTGCAGCGCACGCTCGGGGTGGCGCTGGTGTTCATCGCCCACGACCTGGCCGTGGTCCGGCACGTGTCGCACCGGGTCGCCGTGATGTACCTGGGCCGGCTGGCGGAGACCGGGCCGGCGGCCGCGGTGTACGGCAGCCCCGCGCATCCGTACACGATGGCCCTGCTGTCGGCGGCGCCCGCGGCCAAGCCGCGGCTGCGGGGACGCAAGCGCATCATGCTGGCCGGCGACCCGCCGAGCCCGGTGGCGCCGCCGCCCGGCTGCCGCTTCCACACCCGCTGCTGGAAGGCCACCGACCGGTGCGCCGGCGAGGAACCCGCGCTCGAGCCCGTCGAAGGGCCCGCCACTGGGCCCGCCGCTGGGGGCGCCGCTGAGCCCGCCGCTGGGGGCGCCGCTGGGCGCGCCACTGGGCCGGCCGCTGGGGGTGGCCACGACGCGGCCTGCCACTACGCCGAACGGCCCTCCTGACGGGCCGGCGCCGGGCTCACGGCTCCCGGCGCAGGACGACCAGCGCGACGTCGTCCTCGCGTACGCCGAAGGCCCCCAGGAGGCGCTCGGCGAACTGCTCCAGGTCGTTCTCGACCGTCTCCGCCACCCTCCTGGCGACCTCCAGGCCGGCGTCGAGCGTGGTGGTACGGTCCTCCACCAGGCCGTCGGTGAACAACACCATCGTGCCGCCGGGCGGCAGCTTCAGCCGGTCGATTTCGTAGCGCTCCGGCATGACGCCCAGCAGCAGGTTGCCCAGGCTGTGATAGGCGGAGCGGGGCCCGGCGAGCAGGGGCGGGATGTGGCCGGCGTTGGCCACCTCGGCCTCACCCGTGGCCGGGTCGATGAGCACCAGGCAGAGGGTGGCCGTCACGCGCGGATGGTAGCGCCGTACCATCCGGTTGAGCAGGTCGAGCGTGGCGCTCAGGTCGACCTGGGCGATGAGCGTGGCCCGCATGGCGTGGCGGATCTCGGCCATCACGGTCGCGGCGTGCAGCGAGTGGCCCTCCACGTCGCCGATCGCCACCAGCACCCGGTGGTCGACCGGCAGCACCTCGTAGAAGTCGCCGCCGACCTCGACGTTGTCCACGGCCGGCTGGTAGCGCATGGCCAGGCGCAGGCCGGGCACGTCGGGGATGCCGGTGGGCAGCAGGCTGCGCTGCAGGGTGAGCGCGATCGCGTGCTCCTCCGTGTAGGCGCGCAGGGCGTCGACGGTCAGCGCCAGTTGCTGGCCCACCTGGCGTAGCAGGTTGACCTCGTCGGCGTCGAGCGGCGGGCCGCTCGCCACGCCGAGGTAGACCGGGGACCTGGACTTCCTCGTCCGGCAGAGCACGCCGGTGGCGGGGCCTTCGACGTCCACGCCCGGCAGGAGGGCCCGCCAGTCCTCGGCTTCCACCGTGAAGACCTGGGCGTGCGCGGCTCCGGCGGGCGCCGTACGGGAGAGCCGGTCGAGCACCTCGGGGCCGGCCGTGTGGGAGGTGGCCGGCTCGCCCGGCCGCGCGCAGGAGCGCCACGTCCTGCCCTCCGGCAGCAGCGCCAGGGTGCCGCAGAAGCGGCCGAGCAGGTCGGCCGTGCCCTCGGCGGCCACCGCCAGCACCTGGTCGAACGTCTCCGCCTCGTTCATCGTGAGCGTCACGTCGGCCAGCCTGGCCAGCCGCCGGGCCATGAGTTCGGCCCGCCACCGCGCCCGGTAGTAGCGCAGCATGGCCCGCACGGTGGCGGCGAACTCGGCGGGCTCGATCGGCTCGATCAGGTACGCGTCGGCTCCGCGTTCCAGCCCTTCCGCGCGATCGGCCACCGTGATGGCGTTGGCCGACACCTGGACGACGGGGATCGACGCGGTGGCCGGGTCGGCCTTGATCCGCTCGCACACCTCAAATCCGGATATGTCGGGCAGCCGTACGTCGAGGACGACCAGGTCGATCGGGCCCTCGGCCAGCTTGCGCAGCGCCTCCTCCCCTCCGCCCGCCTCGACCACGCTGTGCCCGGACCTGCGCAGCCATCTCGCGAGGATGTAGCGCTTGGTCGGCGTGTCGTCGACCACGAGGACGGTTCCGGGCTGCGTGTCCGTCACGGGGGCGAGCTCCTGCCGCGTCACGCTTCGCCCCCTCTCGCCCGGCGGATGGCCTGGATCAGCTGGTCCCTGCGCAGCCCCTGCTTGGACAGCACCGCCCTGCCCCCCGGCGCGTGCTGGGGCTGCACGGTCACCACGACCACGGGGATCCCGCTCAGCCGGTCGTCCTCGGCCATCCGCAGCAGCAGCGCGTGCCCGTCCACGCGCGGCATGAGCAGGTCGATGAGCACCACGTCGGGCGGCTCGGCGGCCATCGCCTCCAGGGCTGCGGCCCCGTCGGCCGCCTCGTCGACGTGAACGGCGAAGCCGTGCAGCATGCGGCGGGCGGCCGCGCGGAACACCTCGTCGTCGTCGGCGACGAGCACCCGCTCCACTTCGGGCGGCCCGCCGTGGTGCGGCAGCCTGAGCGTGGCGGTGGTGCCCTCGCCCGGCGTGCTGTCCAGCTCAAGGGTGCCGCCGAGCGCCTCGGCCAGCCTGCGCGCGTACGGCAGGCCGAGGCCGGTGCCCCTGGCCCCGACCTGGAAGGAGCCCGGCACCTGGTAGAAGTCCTCGAACACGCGCCTCAGGTGCTCGGGCGGGATGCCGATCCCGGTGTCGGCCACCGTGATGACGACCTCGTCCCCGTCGTCGTCGGCGCGTACGTCCAGCCGCACCTCGCCGCTCTCGGTGAACTTCAGCGCGTTGGACAGCAGGTTGCGCAGGATCGTGACGAGCATGCCCTCGTCCACGTGCAGCACGGCGGCTTCGGGCGCCACGTGGTGGCTCAGCTCGACGCCGCCCCGCACGCGCGTCGGGCGCATCGTCACGTGCAGGTGCTCGGCCACGTCCGTCAGGCTGACCGTGGTGGGGTGCGGGTCGAGGCGGCCCGACTCGGCCTTGGCCATGTCGAGCAGCTCGCTGACCAGCGCCAGCAGCGTCCTGGTCGAGTTGCCGATGAGCTCGACCTGGTGGGCCTGCTCCTCGGTCAGCGGGTCGCCGCCCGGCCCGGTCAGCAACCCCACCAGGCCGATGACCGAGTTGAGCGGCGTGCGCAGCTCGTGGCTGATCGTGGCCCAGAAGCGGTTGCGCGCCTCGTTGGCCTCGCGGAGCTGGCTGGACTTCTCATCCAGCTCGGCGTAGAGGGCGACCACTCCCCTGTTGGTCTCCTCCAGCTCGGCGGAGAGCTGGTTGTACATCGCCAGCACGCCCGTGTTGGTCTCCTGCAGCTCGGCGTTGAGCCGCAGCACGTCGTCCAGGGTGGCGGCCAGTTCCCGGTTCTGGTCCCGCAGCTCTTCGAGAGCGGAGACGGGAGAGAGCCTGGTCAGCCGGTCGCGGAGGTCGGAGATCGGGCCGCGCCGCAGCTGCGGCCGCAACCGCTTGGCGAGCGTGACGCGCCCGTCGTCGAGCTCGACCCGGTCGACCAGCCGGCCCGCCAGCCTGACGCCCTCCGACCCGGCCAGGCCTGAGCGGTCGCCGTGGGTCACGGTGATCAGCAGTTCGTCCTCGGCGAGCGCGATCATCGCGAGCGCGCCGCGGCCGTAGACCTCTCTGCCGACCTCGCTGAGCGCCGTCGCCACCCGTACCTGGTCCTGCGGCTCCAGGCCGGCCAGCTCGGCGGCGGCACGGCCGAGGCGGCGCAGTACGAACACGTCCTGGTCGGCGTCGAGCCGGACACTGATGAGCTCGGTGGCCGCCTTCACGAGCCCGTCCTCGCCGCCACCACGCACACGTCGTCGCGCCTGGTGCCGGCCTCGCGCAGCAGGCCGGCGGCGATCACGGTGGGGGTGCGGGCGAACAGGCCGGGCAGGTGCGCCGGGTCCCAGCGCTCCGACATCCCGTCGGAGTGCATGATCACGGTGGCGTGGCCGGGCAGCTCGTACGTGTGCTGCCGCAGCCGCGACCCGTGGTGGCCGGCGATGCCCGGGACCGACACCATGCCCTGCCGTCCCTGAGCGTGCGCGACCCAGCCTGAGATGTTGCCGAGCCCCGCGTAGGTCACCGAGCCGCCGTTGAGCCGGGCGACCGCGAGCGCCCCTCCTCGCGTGACGCCCATCCCCCGGTGCAGCTGGTCCACGATGGCCAGCGGCTCACGCTCCGGCGCCTGGAGGAACAGCTCGACGGCCAGCTGCGAGGCCTGCGCCGCGATGTGGCCGTGGCCCAGCCCGTCGCAGACCATGATGGTGGTGGCGGCTCCCGTGGTGGAGATGGCGAAGGAGTCGCCGCACACCTGCTCGTCGCCGATGGGCCGGGTCAGGCCGCTGGCCTGCGCCGGCGCGGCGGGCTTGCGGCCCGCGGTGAAGTACATCGCGAGCACGGTCCCTCTGCCGGGCAGGGAGTGCATGTCGTAGCCGGTGGCGATGCGGGCGATGGCGCCCATGCCGATGCCGAGCGTTCCCGAGGAGGAGTACCCGTCGCGCAGCGCCCGGCCGATGTCGGCCATGCCCGGCCCCGCGTCGACGGCGATGAGCTCCACCGTGGCGGGGGGCTCGGGGTTCATGCGGATCATGACGCTGCCCTCGACGGCGTGCTTGACGAGGTTGGACACCGCCTCGCTGACCGCTACCGCCACCTGACCGGTCTGCGTCGCGTCGAATCCGGCCAGGCCGGCCAGCTCGACGGCCCGCCGGCGTACGGCGCCCACCGCGCTGGTGTCCTCCGCGCGGATCCAGGCGCCCATCCGCCGGCTGGTCACGTGACCCATCGCGTCACCCGGCCTGCTCCGTCACCGGGCCCGCTCGTCACCGAGCCCATTTCGTCACCGTCACCGTCGTGCCCTGTCCTGGCTTGGAGAGCAGGTCGAACTCGTCCACCAGCCGCCGTGACCCGCCGAGTCCCAGGCCGAGGCCCGTGCCGGTGGTCCAGCCGTCGGTGAGCGCCTGCTCGATGTCCGGGATGCCCGGCCCTTCATCGTTGACGACCAGCCTGAGCCCGCGGCTCTTCCCGTTCTCGACGACGTCCACGCGCAGCTCGCCCCGTCCCGCGTAGACGAGGGCGTTGCGCGCCAGCTCGCTGGCGGCTGTGATGATCTTGGTCTGGTCGATGAGCGACAACCCCACCTCGATGGCGGCGCTCCTGACGAGCCGGCGTACCGCCACGACGTCGGCGCTGCTCTCGATGACCGCGTCCCGGGTCACAACCCCGCGCCCCCGACGTGGTTCAGCAGCGCCACCCCTTTCTCCAGGTCGAGCGCCGTCCGGACGCCACCGAGCGAGAGTCCGAGCTCCACGAGCGTGATCGCCACGGCCGGCCGCATGCCGACGACCACGGCGTGCGCGTCGAGCATGCGGCACATCGCGGCGATCGTGGCCAGCATCCGCCCGGTGAACGAGTCGACGATCTCGACGGCGGAGATGTCGATGATCACTCCCTTGGCCCCGCGGGCGACGACCGCCGCGGCCAGGTCCTCCTGCAGTACGAGCACGCTCTGGTCGTCCAGGTCCACCTGGATGGAGACGATCAGCAGGTCGCCGAGCTTGAGAATGGGCACCCGATCCACTAGTCCCGCTCCGCCCGTACGGTGACGTGCGTGGCCGGCCGGCCGCTCACCTGCACGCCGCTGCGTTTGAAGGCGTGGGCGAGCGCGTCGGCCAGCGACGTCTTGGTCACGATGTCGCCGAACTCGATGCCGAGCGTGACGATGGTGTGCGCGATCTGCGGGCGGATGCCGGAGATGACGCATTCGGCGCCCATGAGCCGCGCCGCGAACACGGTTTTGAGCAGGTGCTGGGCGACCTGCGTGTCGACCGCCGGGACGCCGGTGATGTCGATGACCGCGTGCTCGGCGCCGGTCTCGACCAGGGTCTCCAGCAGCTTCTCCGTGACCACCTGGGTGCGGGCCGAGTCGAGCGTGCCGATGAGCGGCACGGCCAGGATGCCGTCCCAGAGTTTGACCACGGGGGTGGACAGTTCGAGCAGCTGCTCGGCCTGATCCATGATGATCTTCTCGCGGGCTTCGGCGTACGCCTCGAACGTGAACAGCCCGAGGTCGTCGATGAGGCGGGCGAACCGGATGAATCCGCGCAGCACCTCGGTGTCGGCGTCGGCGACCACGATCTCGTACAGGGCTCCCTTCAGGCCGAAGACGGCCTTTGAGGTCTCGGCCGGCGAGTAGCCGGCGCGCGCCCGCGACCGCGACAGCTCGGTGAGCAGGCCGCGGAGGTCGGCGTGGTCGCCGCCCTGCTCCAGTGCGCCGAGGATGGCCCGGTAGAGCTCCAGCAGCTCGTCGCGCGGCGCGTTGGCCGACTGCGCCCACCGGGTGACGACCTGTTCTTCATGGGCGCGGAGCATCTCGCTCACACGCCGGTCCACGTCTGCTTGATCCGACAAAATCTCTCCAGAGGGGGTTCTCGACGTGCACTCCTGGCTTCCCCCGGTACACCCTTCTCTGCCCAGAGTCACCCCCGAGTACTACGCGGAGGTTCAAACCGTGCGGCGACGCGGACGACACGGCGGCTTCCGTACGGTCGCGGCATGCTCAGAAACCTCGCTCTCGCCGGGCTTGTCGCGGCCGGCACGTTCCTGCTGCTGCCGACGCCGCCGGGCGGGCGGCTGGTGAAGATCTACGGAGACCTGAGAACGGCCTCCCGGGTGGTCGTCATCGTGCCCGGCACCGACACGACGGCGCAGACCTTCGACGACGGCACACACCGGCCCGGCGGCGCCGCGCGGGCACTGCTGGCCGAGGCCGCCCGCCTGGCGCCGCGGGCGCGGCTGGCGGTGGTGGCGTGGCTGGGCTACGACGCGCCGCGCACGCTGAGCCTGGACACGATCGGTGACGGCGCCGCCCGTGCCGGGGCCGCCGAGCTGCGCCGCACGGTCGCGGAGCTGCGCGGGCGCACGGACGCGCCGGTGGCGCTGCTCTGCCACAGCTACGGTTCGGTGGTATGCGCCAGGGCGATGCCCGGCCCGGCACCCGGCTTGATGCCCAGCCTGACGCCCCGCCTGGCACTCGGCTTGATGCCCGGCCGTGCGCCCGGCCTGGCACCCGGCCTGCCGGTCTCCGGCGTGGCCTTCTTCGGCAGCCCGGGCGTCGGTGCGCCGTCGGCGGCCGCGCTGACCGCGCCGCCCCGCGCCGTCACGCCGCCCTCGGCTCCCCGCGCCCGTGGATCCGCCCGTGGGTCAGACCGTGGGTACGCCCGCGGGTCAGACCCTGGGGACGCCCGTGAGTCAGACCCTGGATCGGCCCGTGAGTCAGACTCTGGGGACGCCCGTGAGTCCGCCCGTGGGCACGTCTCCGCGGCGGGCGGTGTGCCCGCACGGCCGCGCGTGTGGGCGGGGCTCGCGGCCAACGACTGGATCAGGTTCGTGCCCAAGACCACGCTCGGCCCGCTGGGGTTCGGCACCGATCCTATGAGCCCTGGCTTCGGCGCCCGCGTGTTCGACGCGGGTTCTGGAGGGCACAGCGACTACTTCGAGCCCGGCACCGCTTCGCTGCGCAACCTGACCATGATCGCGCTGGGGCGGTCCGGGCAGGTCACCGGTTGACGGCGGCCGTCCGCGGGTAGGAAGGAATTTGATGACATGGTGTCGTCATCAGCTTGACGCCGGCGGACACCGTTTGTGACACTTCGTCATGAAAACACCAGCGGACTTGAGGTGGGCTGTGACGACGTCGTTCTCCGAGAGCTTGAGAAACGCCACCTGGGCCGACCATCAGTCGGCCGAGTCCGAGGGCTATCTCACCGAACTCATGGCCGGCCGGTTGAGCGAGCACCAATACGGCGAGATGGTGGCCCAGCACTACTTCGCCTACATCGCGCTCGACGGGGTGTCGCGGGAGCTGGCCAGGCACCCGGTGGCCGGCCGTTTCGTCTTCCCCGAGCTCTACCGCGAGCCCGCCCTCGAACGCGATCTGGCCACCGTCTACGGGCCGGGCTGGCGCGAGCGCATCACGCCGTCGGCCTCCACCCGAGCCCTGGTGGCGCGCATCCGCGCGACGGCCGGCTGGCCGGGCGGCTACATCGCCCACCACTACACGCGCTACCTCGGCGACCTGTCCGGCGGGCAGTTCATCCGCATGGAGCTGCAGAAGATCTACGGCTACGCCAAGGGCGGGGGCGTCGACTTCTACTTCTTCGACGAGCTCGGCAGCCTGCCCCGGTTCAAGACCGAATACCGGTCCCGGCTCGACGCGCTGGAGCTCGACGAGAACGAGCGTCAGCGCGTCATCGGCGAGGTCAAGCTCGCCTACCGGCTCAACACCGACGTCCTCGCCGAGCTTTTCCACACCGTCAGGGCCGCCGCCTGACCCGCGGCCACCGCCCGGCCTGCTCGTCGGCCACGCGGCGAGGGTGAGGCGCCCGGCGAAGGTGCCCGGTATGTTCCGCAGGCGAGATCGCCCGTACGGCCTACCATGGGCATATGCCCCGCATCTCCGCCGCCACCATCGGCGAGCACCGCGCCCAGACGCGCGACCGCATTCTGCAGGCCGTCTCGCGGCTGTCCAGGGAGCAGGGCATCGACGCCATCTCTATGACCGACGTGGCCGGTGAGGCCGGCATCACGCGCACCGTGCTCTACAACTACTTCCCCGACAAGACCGCGCTGCTGCTGGCCTTCACCGAGCGGGTCACCCACTACTTCATCGACAGCTACGAGCGGGAGCTGCCCGCCGGCGCCTCTCCCGCCGACCGGTTGCGGGCGTTCGTACGCCTCCAGCTGGACGGCCTGCTCGCCCATCCGCATCCGGGCGCCGCCGACCTCAGCGCCACGCTCGGGCCCGACGCCTACCAGCGGCTGGCCGAGCACGTCGCGCCCATGCAGCGGGTCCTCGTCGAGATCCTGGAGAACGGCCAGGCGTCGGGTGACTTCCAGCTGCTCGACGCGCCGGCCACGGCGCGGATGGTCCTCGCCGTCATCGGCGCGGAGCGGGTGCCGCTGATCAGCGGCGACGTCACGGTGGAGGCCGCCGCCGAGCTGGTCACCGCGTTCGTGCTGCGAGCCCTCGGGGTCGACGCCGCGCCCCGGTGACAGGATGGGCCCATGACCTCCGGGCCTGAGAAACGCCCCGCCGATGAGCGCGCCGGTGAGCGCGCGGATAAACACGCCGGTGAGCGCGGGGGTGAACATGCCGGTGAGCACGCCGAGCTCAGGTCGGCGCGTGGGCGCTGGATCCTGTTCGCGACGGTGCTGGGCTCGGGTCTGGCGCTGCTCGACAGCACCGTGGTCAACGTCGCGCTCCCCTACCTGGGCAGGGAACTCGACGCCGGCATGGCGGGGCTGCAGTGGACGATCAACTCCTACACGCTCACACTCGCCGGACTGATCCTGCTCGGCGGTTCGCTGGGCGACCGTTACGGCCGGCGCACCGTGTTCGTCATCGGCGTCGTGTGGTTCGCCGTCGCCTCCGCACTGTGCGGGCTGTCGCCGAGCATCGAGTTCCTCATCGGGGCCAGGGCCCTGCAGGGCATCGGCGGCGCGCTGCTCACGCCCGGCTCGCTGGCGATCATTCAGGCGTCGTTCGTCCGGCACGACCGGCCGCGCGCCGTGGGCACGTGGTCGGGGCTCGGCGGCGTGGCCAGCGCGATCGGGCCACTGCTGGGCGGGTGGCTGGTGCAGACCGCCGGATGGCGGTGGGCGTTCCTGATCAACCTGCCGTTCGCCGCACTCATCGTGTTCGTCGCCCTGCGCCACGTGCCCGAGAGCAAGGACGAGCAGGCCGCGGGGCGCTTCGACGTGCTGGGCTCGGTCCTCGCGGCACTGGCGCTGGCCGGGATCACCTACGGGCTGATCCAGCAGGGCGCCCCGGCGCCGCTGCTCGCCGGGCTGCTGCTGGGGGCGGCGTTCGTGGCGGTCCAGGTGCGCAGATCGCCGGACTCGCTGGTGCCCGTCGACATCTTCCGCGATCGCGTGTTCACGGCCGTCAACGTGGTGACACTGATCATGTACGCGGCCATGGGCGTGGTGTTCTTCCTGCTCGTGGTGCAGCTCCAGGTCGTCTCCGGCTTCTCCCCCATCGCCGCCGGGCTGGCGATGTTGCCCACGACGATCCTCATGATGGTGTTGTCGGGCAGGGCCGGCGAGCTGGCCAAGCGGATCGGGCCGCGCTGGCCGATGACGGGCGGGATCCTGCTGGCGGGCGCCGGTTTCCTGTGGATGAGCACCATCGGGTACGGCGCGTCCTATCCGTTCCAGGTGCTGCCCGCCGTGTCCGTCTTCGGGCTGGGATTGTCGGGGGCGGTCGCGCCGCTGACCGCGACCGTGCTGGCCACGGTCGAGGACCGCCACGCGGGCACGGCCAGCGGCGTCAACAACGCGGTGGCCCGCACCGGCAGCCTCTTCGCGGTGGCCGCGGTGCCGCCGGTGGTCGGCCTGGTCGGCGACGCGTTCGAGAATCCGCCGGTGTTCGACGCGGGCTTCAGGGCGGCCATGCTGATCAGCGCCGCCATGATGGTGGTGGCCGCGCTGATCACGTTCTTCACCATCAGGTCGAACGTGCTCGCCGCCGACGACTGAGGGCGATCAGAAGGTGAATGCCTGGCTGCGCACGCTGTTGTCGAAGTTCGACAGGAGCAGCTCGGGCTCGCCGACCGCGCGGATGCCGGGCAGCCGGGTCAGCAGCTCGCGGAACATCGTGCGCAGCTCCTGCCTGGCCAGGTTGGCGCCGAGGCAGAAGTGCGGGCCGGGGCCGCCGAAGCCGACGTGCGGCTTGGTGTCGCGGGTGATGTCGAACGTGTCGGGGTCGGGGAAGACCGACTCGTCCCGGTTGGCCGAGCCGTAGAAGAGCACGACCTTGTCGCCCTTCTTCAGCTCCAGGCCGCGCAGCGTGTAGTCCTCGGTGACCGTGCGCCGGAACTGCATGATCGGCGACACGTAGCGGACCATCTCCTCGACGGCGCCGTTGATGTGGGCGTCGAAGTCGCTCATCAGCAGCTCGCGCTGCGCCGGGTTGTCGGTGAGCAGCTTGATGCCGTGGGCCATCGTGTTGCGGGCCGTCTCGTTGCCCGCGACCAGCAGCAGCGCGAAGAACGAGCCGAGCTCCTTGTCGGCCAGCTTCTCCCCGTCGGGGTTGGCGTTGACCAGGAGGGAGACGAGGTCGCCCTTGGGGTCGGCGACCCGCTCGTGGCCGAGCTTGATGACCATGCGCTGCAGGGCGAGCAGGGCCAGCATGTTCTGGCCGGCCATCTGGACGCTACGGGCCAGGCTCGGGCGCACGCCGGTGTAGGCGGTGGAGATGTCGACGTGCTGATGCACCTTGGCCCGCAACTCCTGCGGGATGTCCAGCATGTCGCAGATGACGTGGATGGGCAGCCGGGCGGCGACCTGGGAGACGAAGTCGCGCGGGCCATGCCTGACCACGTCGTCGACGATGCCGGCGCAGGCCGCCTCGATGTCGCTCTGCAGGTTGGCCAGCATCTTCGGGCTGAACGAGCGCGTGACGATCCTGCGCAGGCGCGCGTGGCGGGGATCGTCCATGTTGACCATCGACTCTCCGAACACCTGCTTCACCCAGCCGGGCGGCTCGGGATTGGTGACAGCGGGCTCGCTGGAGAACACCTTGGCGTTGCGGCTGGCCTCGATCACGTCCGCGTGGCGTACGAGGGCGTAGAAGCCCTTGCCCGAGCGCAGGAGCGGCACCTTCTTCTCCGGGAAGAACACCGGAAGCTCCAGCCCGCGAAGCCGGGCGAACGCCTCGTTGCGCTCTTTGAGCGGCTTGCGCCAGAAATCCAGGTCGGCGAGGTCGATGTCGTCCACCCGACTATCCTGGCACGCTCCTACGCCGCTCCCGTACGGAAAACCCCGCGCCCGCGGGGGCCTGCCGCGGACGGCGGGCGATGTGCATCCCGCCCTCCTGGCCCGTTCCCGCGCCGTTCAGACCCGGTTCGGCCTGCCCGGTCATGACTTGTGGTGTGAACGCTGTGCTCGCCGCCTGCCTGGTCCTGTCCCTCCTCACCGGTACGGCCCCCGCGACGGCTTCCGCGACAGCCCGGTCGTGCACCGGCCGGCCGCTCGACTTCGACGCCGACGGGCGCCCCGACCTCGCCGTGGCCGCGCCCTACGACGATGCCAGGGCCGGTTCCGTGACCGTGACGTACGGCTCCGGCCGGACGGTCAAGCTCGTCCAGGACGACGCCGAGCCGGGTGACGCGTTCGGCTCCGCGCTGGCCACCGGCGACTTCAACGGCGACCGGTGCGCCGACCTGGCCGTGGGGGTGTCTGAGGAGTTCATCGGTGAGCGGGTGCCCGGCGGCGACGGGAACGGGGTCGTGCACATCTACGACGGCTCCCCCGGCGGCCTGGTCGCCGGCCGGCGGCTGGCGCCCGCCGAACCGTCCAGCGACCGGTTCGGCGCGTCCCTGACCACCGGCGACCTCGACGGCGACGGCCGGGACGAGCTGGCCGTCGGCTCTCCCGGCCACCGCTCGGGCGGAGCCGTGACCGTGTACTGGATGAAGGGGCGCAAGCCGTACCGGATCACGCAGAAGACCCGGTGGGTACGGCAGCCCGCGCGCGTCACCGACCAGTGGGGCGCGGCGCTGACCACCGGCGACTTCGACGGGGACGGCAAGGACGAGCTGGTCGTGGGAGCGCCCGCCGACAGCCTCAGCCACGACGGGCAGGGCTCGGCCACCGTCATCGACGTCCGCGCGAAACATGCCCGGCTGCTCACCCAGAGCACGCCGGGCATCAAGGGTGCAGCGGAGAAATGGGACGGGTTCGGGGCCGCGCTGGCCACCGGCGACTTCAACGGCGACGGCAAGGACGACCTGGCCATCGGCGTACCCGGCGAAGGGCTCAGCGCCGGCCAGCGGGCCATGGACTACGGCGACGGCACCGTGGACGTGCTGTACGGCTCGCGCGGCGGGCTGCGTACCGACCGGACCGAGGCCTGGTCGCAGAACACGCTCGACGGCAGGCCCCGCTACTACGACCGGTTCGGGGCCGCGCTGGCGGCCGGGGACTTCAACGGCGACGGCAGGGACGACCTGGCCGTCGGCGTACCCGGGGAGAAGGCCGTCCAGGTGCTCGCGGGACGTGCGGCGGGCGGGCTCACGCGGAAGGGGAACCTGCTGGTCAAGGGCAGTGGACGTGACTTCGGCGCCGCGGTGACCGCCCTGCCCGGGTGGGGTGACGGTCACCGGGCCCTGACGCGGGGGCGTCCGGTGTACGCGCTCGTGGTGGCCGCGCCCGGGCGGGGGCTCGTCCTGTACGCGCCCGGGTCCCGCCGTCCTGGCCTGCGCCTGGGCAAGATACGCCCGCTCAGCGAGGGCACCGGCCTGTACGGCTACGCCTTCGCCTGACCGCGCGTTCCTTTACGGCACGTTCTTGAAGGCACCTTCCTTTACGGCAAGCCGACGTCACCGCACGCGCCGCCCCCAGTGGCCGCCCGTCCTGGCCGGTCGTGAAGGCCAACGGGTTGCTCGCCGTGACGACGCGCCAAGCCGGCCGTACGCCGTGGCGACATGTCACCCGTGACGCGACAAGGTGTGCTGGTGGTACCGGAACCGTCCGGCTCAGCCGGGGCGGCCGATCCGGTGGCCTGCTCGGACAACGCGGGGCGGCGCGAGGTTGCTGGGCGTGGGGCATTGGTTGGCGAGTCAGGCGGGTGGGGCGGCGGCC
>NZ_SMLD01000215.1:0-14524 GCF_004352805.1 Nonomuraea mesophila | reverse complement strand
CCCTCCTCCCCGCCGGTGAACGCCCGACCCCAGGCGCGCCCGGCCACCCGGACCTCGTTCCAGGACGCGGGAGCAACGGCACCCCGGTTTCCGGGGGAGACGGTTCGCCGGCCCCGCCGCGCGGGGAGGACACAGCGGCGGTGCCCGGGGCCGTGGCCTCCTCGGCCGGCGAGCTGGCCGTGCTCGAACGCGAACGACGGGCCGAGATCGCGCGCCTGTCGGAGCTGCTCACGGAAGAGGCCAGGCTGTCGGTGGTCAGGCGCGACCTGCTGCGCGTGGAGCAGGAACTGGCCGCGCTGGTCGAGGCCGACGCATCCGTCGCCGAGCGGCTGGCCGTCCTGCCCGGCCTGATCGAGCAGGCCGAGCGGGTGCTCGCCGAGGCCCGTACGGACGCCGCCAGGATCCCGGCCGCCCAGGCCGTGCGCGACGCCGCCGCCCACCTGATCGAGATCGACCGCGAGCTCGCCGGGCTGGCGGCCGAGCTGGACGAGCTGTCGCAGCGCGAGGCCGAGCTGTCCGCCGCGGAGGCCGAGCTGCCCGGCAGGCTCGCCGAGGCCGGCGCGGCCCTGGCCGACGTACGCGCGCAGGCGGCGGCCATCCCCGCCGCCGTCGCGAGTCTCGACGCCGCCAGAGCCGCGCTGCAGGCCACGCACCGCCGCGATGCCCTGGCCGTGGAGCTGGACGCGGCCGTCGCCGCCCATCAGGTGCTGGTCGACCGGGCCCAGACGCTCCGCGAACGCTGGCTCGACCTGCGCCAGGCCCGCATCGACGGCATGGCGGCCGAGCTGGCCCGCGACCTGGCCGACGGGCAGCCGTGCGCCGTGTGCGGCTCCGGCCACCATCCCGCTCCCGCCGCGCCCGCCCCGAGCGCTCCTTCGGCCGACGACGAGCACGCGGCCGAGACCGAGCACGAGGCCGCGCTCGCCGAGCGCGAGGCGGCGGAACGCGAGCTCGCCTCGCTGGAGTCCCGGCACGCCGGCGCGGTCGAGGCCACGGAAGGCCTCGACGTGGCGGAGGCCGAGGAGAGGGTGCTGCGGGCGGAGCAGGAGGTCGCCCGTCTGGAGGCGGTGGCCGGTCGCGAGCCTGCCCTGACGGACGCGCTCGACCGCATCGAGGCCGAACGCGAGCGGGTCAGAGACCAGGCCATGCAGATCGCCGAGGCCCTGGCCGGGCACCGCGCCCACCACACCCACCTGCGATCCGAACGCGCCCGCCTCCGCACCGGCCTCACCGGACCACCCGGGCGGCTCGGCGCCCGCGCGGATGCCGGTGACGAGCGAGGGCGCGCGGCAGGTGCCACCAGCCAGGACGGCGGTGACACGGGCGCAGAGGCCGGTGCGCCCGCGTACGACTTCGACGGCGCGCTCGTGCTGGCCGGGGCCGAGGAAGAGCTGCGCAGGTTGCGGCGCTCGGCCGGGCGGGAGGACGACCTGGCCGCGGACGTGGCGCGCCTCCACCGCGAACGCCAGGACCTGGAGGAGGAGAGCCGCAGGGTCGCCGCCAGGCTGGCGGCCTGCCGCACCAGACACGAGGAGCTGAGCGGCGACGCCGGCAGGCTCGGCGCGCGGCTGGACGCGGCACGGGGCGGCGACCCGACCCTGACCGCCCGGCTGGCCAGGCTGAGTGACGAGGCCGAACTGCTGGGGGAGGCGCTGGAGGCGACGCAGGCGGCGGCAGCGGCTCATGACGAACTGGCCAGGGCCAGGCAGACCGCGGAGGAGGCGGCGGCCGAGGCCGGGTTCGCGGACGCGGCGGAGGCGGAGGCGGCGGCCAGGAGCCAGGACGAGCGGGAGAGCAAGGCTGAGCTGCTGCGCCGCCTCGACGACGAGCACGCCGCCGTCACGAGCACCCTGGCCGATCCCGAACTGGTCGCCGCCGCCGCGCAGCCCGCCCCCGACCTGGCGGCGATCGAGGCGGAGCGCGACGCACTGGAGGAGGCGCACACGCGGCTGTCGAGCGTCCGCGACCGGGCCGTGGCGCGGGTGGCGCGGCTGGAGGAGCTGTACGCCGAACTGTCCGGCCATCTCGAACGCTGGCGCCCGGCCGCCGAGCGGCACCGGCTGGCGGAGCGGATGGCGGCGCTGGCCGGCGGCACGTCCAGCGACAACCGGTGGAGCATGAGCCTGTCGTCGTACGTGCTGGGCGAGCGGCTGCGGCAGGTCGTGGACGCCGCGAACGAACGCCTCGACCACATGTCGGGCGGACGCTACCTGCTACGCCACGACCTGCGGAAGACGGCGGGGTCTCGGGCACGTTCCGGCGGCGGGCTGGGGCTGCGGGTCGCCGACGGCTGGACCGGCGTCGACCGCGATCCGGCGACGCTGTCCGGAGGCGAGAGCTTCATCACCTCGCTCGCCCTGGCGCTGGGCCTGGCCGACGTCGTCACGGCGGAGGCCGGTGGGGCGGAGCTCGGCATGCTCTTCGTCGACGAGGGCTTCGGCACCCTCGACGAGGACACCCTGGACAGCGTCCTCGACATCCTCGACGGGCTGCGCGACGGCGGGCGGGCGGTGGGCATCGTCAGCCACGTCGCCGAGCTTCGGTCCCGGATCACCGCCCAGCTCAAGGTCACCAAGACCCGCACCGGATCCACCCTCGCCTCGCTCGGCATCGGCTGAGCCGGGCCACCCCCCGCCGACCTTGAGCGCCCCGATGGCGGGGCGAGTGAGCCCTAGGACCGTCCCGCCCACCGGTGCTGTCCGGCCCACCGGCGTTGTGCCGCTCACCCGGGGTTGTGCCGCTCAGCGGGGATGTGTCGTCCACGGCGTTGTGTTGCCCGGGATCGTGTTCGTCACCCGGTGTTGGGCCCGGCACCTGGGGTTGGTGCCGGGCCCAACACACCAGGTGCGGTCCCGGGTGGGGTCAGGCGTCGCTGCTCACCGGGGCAGGGCGGGCGACGGCGGCCAGCCGGGCGGCCACGCCGGACAGGTCGAGCTTGTTGGCCTCCTCGACCCGCGCCACCGCGGCGGCGGGCACCGCGGCGATGCCGTTGAGCGCGCCCGCGACGGCGGCGGCCATGCAGCCGACCGTGTCGGAGTCGCCGCCGGCGGTGGCCGCGGCGACCGCGGTCAGGAAGGGGTCGCCGCCCGCCGCCACCAGCAGGCCGATGGCCGCCGGGCACGCCTCGGCCGCGGGCAGGCCGGTGCCGATGACGGAGGCGATCCGCTCGATGGCGTCGTCCAGGTCGCGAGCCTGTACGGCCAGCGTGACGGCCAGGTCGATGCGCTGGGCGACGGAGGGCCCGGGGACGCGCCGGCCCTGTTCGGCGCCGAGGGCATCGCCGAGTTCGGCGCCGTGCCGCGCCGCCCGTACGACCTGGAAGAGGTCCGCGCCGTCCACGCAGGCGGCGGCGGTGGCGGCGGCGATGGCGGCGGCCCCGGCGACGCCGATGTTCGTGTGGTGGCTCGGCACGCACGTCAGGTGGGCCGCGCGTACGGCGCCCTCGACGTCACCGGGGTGCACCAGCCCGGCGGGGGCGACCCGCATGGCGCCGCCGTTGCTGGCGCCCTCGCTCATGATGCGTCCCGCCTTGCCCACCTCCCAGGGGTCGTCGCCGGCCTTGAGGCGTTCGATGGCCCGGCGCGTGGTGGGGCCGGCGAAGTGGGGATAGTAGGCGGGGTTGCCGGACCAGCCGATGAGCAGGCGGGCCATGACCTCGGGGGAGACGGCTCCGCCGTGCTCGATGTACGCCTCGGCCAGCAGCAGCATCTGGCTGGAGTCGTCGGTGATCTGGGCCGGCCCGCGCCCGACCGCGTACGGCGCGTCGGGCAGCGGCGTGTGGAAGCTCTCGACCCTGCGGCCGAACAGCTCCCGGATCTCCGGAATGGAGCGTTCCTCGGTGGGCGCGCCGAGGGCGTCGGCGATGCAGGCGGCGGCCAGGCTGCCGTGGATGCGGTCCAGAAGAGTGGTCATCGGATTCCTTGTAGACGGGGTGCGGCGTCGAGGGTGACGTTCCGCAGGGTTGCCTCGATGCCGGTGCCGGCGTCGAGGTAGGCGCGTGAGCCGAGGTGGCTGACGCAGAGGGAGGCGGTGGCGACGCCGGCGCGCAGGCTGTCGGCGAGGGGGCGCCCGAGGATCCAGGACCCGGTGAACGCCCCGGCCAGGGCGTCTCCGGCGCCGGTGGTGTCGACGACGTCGACCTGCGGCCCGCGCGCGAGCCAGCTCTCGTCCCGGCTGTGGCAGGCCGCGCCGTTGCGCCCGCCGGTCACGACGACGACGGACGCGCCGGCGGAGATGAGCAGCGCGGCGCACCGTTCCGGGTCGCCGCCGGCGAGGACCTCGGCCGTGCCCTGGTTGCAGAAGACGAGGTCGCTGGCGCGGGCGAGGGCGCCTACCTCGTCCCAGCGTCCGGAGACGGCGCCGGGTTCGAGGTCCACGGCGACGGCCGCGCCGCCCGCGCGGGCGCGGGTGGCGAGGTCGAGTGCCCAGCCGAGGTCGTCGGCGAGCGGGGCGACGACCCGCGCCGTACGGAGCAGGTCGTCGGAGACCTGCGCCGCGGCCGGGATCTTCACCTCGGTCACCGCTCCGACGAGGGACTTCTCGCCGGTGTCGTCGAGCTGGACCACGCAGAACCAGGTGTGGCCGCCGGCGACGGTGATGCTCGCCGACACGTCCACCCCGTGGGCGGCCAGCCGGTCCAGCGCCTGGCGGCCGGGTTCGTCGGAGCCGACGGCGGTGACCAGGCCGCTGCGGGCTCCGGCGAAGCGGGCCGCAGCGGAGAGGTTGGCGCTCATGCCTCCGCCCTGGATGCTGAGCAGCCGCCCGATCGCCTTGCCGTCGGCGGTGGCGATGTGGGGCACCCGGACGAAGTAGTCGACGCTGGCGTCCCCGACCGCGAGCACGTCCAGGGGGCGCTTGTCCGCGGCGCTCATCCGGGGGCCCTCCTGGTGAGGAGGTTGTTCAGCAGGGCGGCGCCGACCAGGACCAGGCCGAGGATGCCGGTCTGCACGGAGTTGCCGACCTGGGCCAGCTGCAGCCCCCAGGACAGCACCACCACGACGACGAGCGCCAGCAGGACACCGCTGAGGTGCCCGCGCCCGCCGAAGATGTGGATGCCGCCGAGCACCGCGATGGTGATGGCCTGCAGCTCCATCCCGAGGCCGGCGCTGGGCCGGGCCGTCAGCAGCCACGCGTTGGTCACCACGGCGCCGAGCGCGGCCAGCGCGCCGGACAGGCAGTACAGCCGGAATCTGAGCTTGCTCACGTCGATCCCGACCAGGGTGGCGGCCCGGTCGCTGGTGCCGATCTGGTGCAGCCGCCTGCCGAAGGCGGTGCGGTTCTGCGCCCAGATGGCCACGGCGAACGCGGGCGCCAGCACCAGCAGCACCTGGGCGGGCACGCCGAGGATCGCGCTCTGGCCGAGGGCGGCGAAGCCCTCCCGGTTGAACCCGCCGAGCTGGCCTCCGCCGGTCAGCACCTGGGCGAGCGCTCCGTACAGGAAGAGCGTGCTCAGCGTGACGATCAGCGGGGGCAGGCCCAGCCGGGCGATCATGAAGCCGTTGACGGAGCCGAGCAGCGCGCCGAAGGCGACCGTCACGAGGGCGGCCAGCCACGGGCTGAGGCCGAGGTTCTGGGCGAGCAGGCCCATGACGATGCCCGACAGGCTCAGCGCGGACCCGCCGGACAGGTCGATGCCGCCCCGGCCGCCGAGGATGACCAGCGACACGCCGAGGGCCAGCAGGCCGATCACCGCGCCGTACTGCGTCATCGCCAGCAGGTTGCCCACCTCGAGGAAGTACGGCGACAGCAGGCTCATCAGCGCGCCGAGGGCGACGACGAGCACGGCGAGGAACACCCTGCGATCGCTCACGCGGTCCCGCAACGGCCGACGGGGCAGGGCTCCCGTTGTCATTTCTTCGCTCCGATCCGCTTGTCGAGGGTGCGCCGGGTCAGTACGTCGAAGGCGACCGCGAGGGCGACGGCCGCCCCCACCAGCACGCCGTTCCACAACGGGGGCACGCCCATCAGCACGACGCCGTTCTGCAGCAGCGCGATGAAGACCAGGCCGCCGAGGGTGCGCAGGACGCCGCCCTCGCCGCCGAGGATGCTGGTGCCGCCGACGACCACGGCGGCGATCGCGGGCAGGGTGAGCTCGTTGCCGGCCGTGGCCTGGACGACGCCGACCCGGCCGACGTAGATGAGCGCCGCGAGGCCGACGAGCACGCCCACGAGCACGTACGCCGCGAACGCCGTCCGGCCGACGGGCACGCCGAGCAGCCGCGCGCCCTCGGCGTCGTTGCCGATGGCGAACAGCCGCCGCCCGAACACCCGGTGCCGCAGCACGTACGCCAGCACGCCGAACACGGCCAGCACGACCAGGCCCACCAGGGGCAGCCCGCCGGCGCGGGCCGGGCCGAGCGCGGGCACGACGGGGCCGGCGAAGACGTCGGTGCTGTCCCAGAGGATGAACAGCACGGTCTTGAAGATGGCGGCCGTGCCCAGCGTGGTGATGATGGGGGAGATCCGCCCGCCGACGACCAGAGCGCCGTTGATGGCGCCGAGCGCGCCGCCGAGCAGCAGGGCGATGACGACGACCAGCGCCGGCGGCATGCCGGCGACGAACAGCGTGGCGCCGACCCAGGCGACCACGCCGAGCATCGGCCCGACGGACACGTCGATCCCGGCCAGCAGGACGACCAGCGTCACTCCCGCGGCCAGCAGCGCCAGGTCGGCCGAGTTGATCACCACGTTGGCCAGGTTGGCCGCGGACAGGAAGCCGGGGGCGGCCACGGTGAAGAAGATCACCTCGGCGACCAGGAGGATCGGCAGCAGCGCGTTGCGGAGCACGACCAGCATGCGCGCGGAGGGCGCGAACGCGGAGGGGACGGTCGTGGTGGTCACCGGTTCACTCCCATCGTGGCGCGCAGTACGGCGTCCTCGGTCAGGTCGTCGCCGCTCAGCTCGGCGGCCACGCGGCCCTCGCGCATCACGTAGACGCGGTCGGAGACGGCGAGGAGCTCCGGCAGGTCGCTGGAGACGACCAGCACAGCGGTGCCCTCGCGGGCCACCTCCACCAGGCGCTGCTGGATGTCGGTCTTGGTGGCCACGTCGATGCCCCGGGTCGGCTCGTCCAGGATGAGGATCCGGGGTTCCGTGGCGAGCTGCCGGGCGAACAACGCCTTCTGCTGGTGCCCGCCGGACAGGCCGGTGATGGGGAACGCCGGGGTGGGGGCCTTGATGCGCAGCCGGTCGATCCACGTGGTCGCGAGCTTGCGCTCCTCGGCGCGGCGGATGACGCCGAGGCGGCCGAGCAGCTCCGGCAGCTTGACGGCGGTGATGTTGCTGAGCGTGTCCATGCCGGGGAAGATGCCGAGCGTCTTGCGGTCCTCCGGCAGGTAGGCGATGCCGGCGGCCATGGCGTCACGCGGGCCGCGCGGCGTGTGCGGCCGGTCGTCCACCCGCATGGTGCCGGCGGTGGGGCGCAGCACGCCGAAGACGGTCAGGGCCAGTTCGGTACGCCCGGCGCCGACGAGCCCGTACAGGCCGACCACCTCGCCGCGGCGGACGGTCAGGTCGACGTCCGAGACCGCGCCCGGCACGGTGAGCCCGGAGGTCTCCAGCACGACGGGCCTGGGCTGCGCGGCCGAGCGGCTGATGGCGGCGTTGACCGGCCGGCCGGACATCATCTCCAGGATCCTGTCGTGGTCGGCTTCCGAGGCGGGCAGGTCGCCGGCGAGCCTGCCGTCCTTCAGCACGATGAACCGGTCCGCGACGTGCTCCAGCTCCTCGAAGCGGTGGGTGATGTACAGCACGCCCACGCCGGCTTCGGAGAGCCTCTGCACGATGAGGAACAACCTGCGGACCTCGGCGTCGGTCAGGATCGAGGTGGGCTCGTCCAGGATCAGCACCTTGGCCTCGATGTCGACCGCCCGCGCGATCAGCGCCAGTTGCTGCTCGGCCAGGCTCAGCGCGTCCATGCGGCGGGTCAGCAGCTCCACGGGGACGTCGAGCCGCCGGAACAGCTCCTCGCCGCGCCCGCGCATCCGGCGCCAGTCGACCTGCCCTGCGCGGTCGCGTGGCTCCCGGCCGACGTAGAGGTTCTCCAGCACCGACAGCCGGGGGAAGAACGACGGCTCCTGGTAGACGACGCTGATGCCGCCCGCCAGCGCGGCTCCCGGCGAGGAGGGCCGGTGCGGGGCGCCGTCCAAGGTCATCTTGCCGCGGTCGGGAGGGTACACGCCGGCGATCATCTTGATCAGGGTGGACTTGCCGGCGCCGTTCTCGCCGAGCACGGCCAGCCGTTCGCCGGCCGCGAGGGTGAAGCCGACGTCGGCGAGGGCGGTGGTGGCGCCGAAGCTCTTGGACAGGCCGGACACCGAGAGGATGGGCCGCACGTCGCTCCTAGTAGTCATACTGGGCGATGTTCGCCTTGGTGAAGACCATCGGCGGGCCCATGACCAGCGTCTTGGTCGCGGCCGAGTACTCGACCGGGTCCTTCAGGCCGGGCACGGTGTTCTTCGCGGCGAGCTGCTTGCCGTCCAGCAGCTGCTTCATCGCCCAGACGGTCAGCACACCGAGGTCCGGGACGTTCCAGAGCACCGTGGAGGTCATCACGCCGGACTCGACGTACGTGCGCGCCGTCTTCGGCGACCCGAAGCCGGAGACCGCCACCTTCCCCGTCTTGCCCGCGTTCTGGACGGCCTGCGCCACCCCGGGCACGGCGGTCGAGGGGACCGCGATGATCGCCTTGAGGTCGGGGTAGGCGGTCATGAGGTCCTGGGCCTCCTTCAGCGCCTGCGCGGTGTCGGTGGTGTAGCGCACGCCGCCGACGAGCTCCAGGGCGGGGTAGGTGGACTGCTGCCGCTTGCGCGCCTCGGCCACCCAGCTGTTGAACGTCTGCGTGTCGGCCGCGCCGGACACGATGCCGTACTTGCCCGTGCCGCCCATGGCCTTGGCGATCTCGTCCATCACGGTCGCGCCGAGCGCGGCGTCGGAGGCCTGCTGCACGAACAGCTGGCGTTCGCTGTCGGGTGCGTCGGCGTCGGCGGTGACCACGACGATGCCCTTCTTGCGCGCGGCCGCGATGGCCGGGTTCATCGACCGGGGGTCGAGCGGGGAGACCGCGATCGCGGAGTAGCCCTGCTGGACAAGGCTGTTGAAGATACGCAGCTGCTCGGTCGCGTCCGCGGTGGACGGCCCCGCCTGGGTGTAGGACATGCCGAGCGACTGCGCCGTCTTCTCCGCGCCCTCCTTGAAAGCGGAGAAATAGGGTACGCCCTCCACCTGGGAGACGAAGGCCACCTTGGGTCCTTCGCCACCACCGGTGCTGGGCGCGGCGCTCTGGCCGGCCGGCCCTCCCACGGTCGAACAGGCCGCCAGGGCGGTCGCCGTCACGACGGCCATGAGCCCGGCTCTGATGTTTCGCATATCGCATCCCGAGATGACGTGCTGACAGGTCTCAGGCGCACCCCGTATCTCGCCCGTGCCGACACCGTAAGAATTGGTACCAACCAGTGTCAAGAGTTGTAGGTACAAATCTGGATGTTGTTGGTATATGTTGTGCATGAAGCTTGTTGACTGGTACTTCGGTCTGCGCCGGGTTCGCGAGCGAGGGGAGATGGGCCCGCATGACCAAGCGCCATGCGCACGAGATCGTGGCTGATTCGCTGCGTACGCACATCCTCGAAGGCCGCTACAAACCCGGGCAGCGCCTGCCGTCCGAGGAGGCGCTCACCGACGAGTACGGCGTCAGCCGCAACACCGTGCGGGTCGCGCTGAACCACCTGGCAGCGGCCAACCTCATCACCCGGCGCCGCGGGTCCGGCAGCTACGTCAACTCCGACCTCGGCATCAGCCACTCCCTCGGCAACCTGCGCAGCTTCACCGTGCTCCTGCGCGACCTGGGCCTGCAGCCGGGCATCACCGAGGTCGAGGTGCGCCTCGACCCCAGCCCTCCCCTGGAGATCCTCGGGTTTCTCCCCTCCGAGGTCGCCTGGCTGGTCCGCAGGGTGCGGACGGGCTCGGGCTCGCCCTTCGCGCTCCTCGACTCGTGGCTTCCCGACCGGATCGGCTCCCGCATCGACCCGGACGCCCTGACCCGGCGCCAGTCGTTGTACGCCTCCCTCGCCGAGGACCTCGACATCAAGGTCTCCGAGGCCACGGAGAGCATCCACGCCGAGGCCGCCGACGAACGCGAGGCCCGCGTCCTCGACGTCCCGGTCGGCAGCCCGCTCATCGTCATCAGGCGGTGGACCTACGACCGTGCCGGCAGGCCCGTCGAATACACCCGCTCGGCCGCCCGCGGTGACCGCTACCGGTACGTGGTCAAGCTCCGCGCCTGAGCCGCCGGCCGCGCGCCGGCCCGCTCCGGACGGCGGAGCCTGCGACCGCGCGCCGGCCCGCTCCGGACGGCGGAGGCGCCTGCCACGCCCCCGGCCAGCTCCGGACGGCGGCAGCGCACGCCTGACCGGCCTCCGCCGTCCCGCGGCACGCCGATGGGCGCGCCGCCGGTGCCGGACTCAGCCGAGCGAGGTGACCAGCCGCGGCAGGGCGGCCGGGTCGTGGAAGAGGGTGGCGCCGAGGCCGGCGAGGCGGTCGGCGGGGGTGAAGCCGCCGGCGTAGGCCAGGCAGCGCATGCCCGCGCTCATCGCCGCGGTCACCCCGAACGGGCTGTCCTCCACCACCACGCACCGCTCCGGCGGCACCCCCATCGTGCGCGCCGCGTGCAGGAACAGATCGGGCGCCGGCTTGCCCCTGGCGACGTCCTCGGCGCTGAACACCCGCCCGTCGAACCGCTTGGCCAGCCCCGTGAGCTCCAGGCTGCGGCGGATGGTGGCGTGCCGGCCGTTGGAGGCCACGCAGGTCGGCACCGTGAGCTGGTCGATCGCCGCCTCGATGCCCTCGATGGCCCGAAGCTCCGCCATGATCGCGGCCTTGTGCTCGGCGTTGAGCCGCTCGCGCCAGCCCGGCGGCGTCTCGCCGACCTGCTCCGCCCAGTATTCGTTGGTGCAGCCCACGAAACGCGCGGCGTACTCCGCCTCGTCGATCGTCCAGCCCAGGCGCCGCAACGCCGCGGTGCCCACGCGCGTGGAAATGGGCTCGCTGTCCACGAGCACCCCGTCACAGTCGAAGATGACCAGATCGATGGCCAAGCCGGCTCCTTTCCTGAAGGTCGGCCTACGAACCTATCTGATGTGACATAGGGCCAGGTGATAGCGTTCGCGTATCGTTGACCAAGACGCTAGTCCGCATAGTGAGACACGTATGACGACAACCCCCCAGACCGTGGCCCCCAGCAGGTCCAGGGTCGCGGCGGCCAGCCTCATCGGCACCGCGATCGAGTTCTACGACTTCTACATCTACGGCACCGCCGCGGCCCTGGTGCTCAACGCCGCCTTCTTCCCCGAGCTCGACCCGGTGGCGGGCAGCCTGGCGGCGTTCTCGACATTCGCCGTGGCCTTCATCTCGCGCCCGCTCGGCTCGGCGCTGTTCGGGCACTGGGGCGACCGGATCGGCCGCAAGTCCATGCTCGTCGTGTCGCTGCTGGTGATGGGGCTGTCGACGGTGGCGATCGGGCTGCTTCCCGGCTACGCCGCGATCGGCGTCATGGCGCCCGTGCTGCTGGTGCTGCTGCGGTTCACCCAGGGCATCGGCCTCGGCGGCGAGTGGGGCGGCGCGGCGCTGCTGGCCACCGAGCACGCGCCGCCCGGCAAACGCGGGCTCTACGCGATGTTTCCGCAGCTCGGACCGTCCGTCGGGTTCATCGTGGCCAACGGGCTGTTCCTGGTGCTGGGCGAGACGCTGAGCGACGACGCGTTCGGCAGCTGGGGATGGCGGCTGCCGTTCGTGGTGAGCCTGCTGCTCGTGATCGTCGGCCTGTACGTACGCCTCAAGATCTCCGAGACGCCCGTCTTCCGGCAGGCCATGGACCAGCGGCGCATCGCCAGGGTGCCGTTCGCCGGGCTCATGCGGCACCAGTGGCGGCGCGTCCTGCTCGGCGCCGGCGCCATGACAATCGCGTACACGCTCTTCTACACCGCCACCACCTACTGCCTGGCGTACGGCACGAAAACGCTGGAGATCCCCAAGACCACGATGCTCGCGCTCACCATGATCGGCGTCGTCTTCATGGCCGCGGGGACCGTGGCCTCCGCGATGGTCTCCGACCGGCTGGGCCGGCGGCGCACCCTGATCACGGGCACCGGCGTGGCCATCGTGTGGGGGCTGGTGATGTTCCCGCTGATGGAGACGAGGTCCGTCGTTCTCACCGGGCTGGCGCTGGCCGGGGCTCTGGCGCTGATGGGGCTGGTCTTCGGGCCGATGGGGGCGTACCTGCCGGAGCTGTTCAGGACGGAATACCGCTACAGCGGCGCGTCGGTCGCCTACAGCCTCGGCGGGGTGCTCGGCGGCGCGGTGCCGCCGCTGGTCGCCACCGGCATGCAGGCCGGCGGCATGGGGGCGATGGCGGTCGGCGGGTACGTGTCGGCGATGGCGCTGCTGAGCCTGCTCTGCCTGCTCGCCCTGCCCGAGACGGGCGACGAATCCCTGTAAAACCACCTGATCGTGGCATCCCGCCAGGTAATGTGGTGCTCATCAACACGGCGGTCGAACTGAGCCGTGGCGCCCACGGCCGCGCTGACTCCCACAGGTACACCCCGAAGAGGAGGAAGCGCGGCCGGAACGCTCAGGCGCCCCCGTAACCCGGGAACAACAGCGACAACTCCCTCGGGTACGCCCCGATCAGGCGCAGCTCGTCGTCCGTGAGCGGCCTGCCCGTCATCGCGTTGCACAGCTGCACCAACCGGAAAGCCAGCTCCTCGTCGGGCGTCTCGATCCCCAGCGCGTCCATGACGTGCCCGAACCCGGCCTTGCCGCCGTACTCGCCGGTCAGCACCACCCGCCCGTTCCGCGCGTGCCAGTCCTCGGGGAACGGCCCCAGCGTCGCCTCGTCGTAGAGCTCGTACGTGCCGTGGTCCTTCAGCGCACCGTCGGCGTGGATGCCCGACTCGTGCGCGAACGCGTTGCGCCCCACCCCGACCTGGTTGTACGGCAGCGGCTGCCCCAGCGCGTAACTCGCCCACAACCCGAACCTGCGGGCCCACGACAGGTCGAGCGGGTCGCCGATCTCGGCGTCGAGCCCGAAGCCGTGCTCGAAGGCGAGGACGGTGGAGAGCAGGTCGGCGTTCCCCGAGCGCTCGCCGATGCCGTTCACGCACGTGTTGATCCACGCATCCTGCCCCGCGTCCAGGTCGCCCAGAGCGCCCGAGACGGAGTTGGCCACGGCCATGCCGAGGTCGTTGTGGCAGTGGGTCTCGACCGGCATCGCGGTCGCCGCCGCCAGCTTGGCGAAGCGCTCGCGGATCCGGCCCGGCGTGTCGCCGCCGATCGTGTCGCAGTAGCGCACCCGGCAGGCGCCCGCCTCCTTGGCCGCCAGGGCGAACTCCAGCAGGAAGGCGTCGTCCGTACGCGAGCCGTCCTCGGCGTTCACCCCCACGGTCAGCGCGCCCGCGTCCTTGGCCGCGCGAACCGCGGCCGTCATCTCCCTGATGATCGCCTCCCTGTCCAGGCGGCCGCGGAACTTGTTCTGGATCATGTAGTCGGACGTCGAGATGGACAGGTTGTAGTGCTTCAGCCCGAGAGGCGCCGCCTTCTCCACGTCCTGCGGCACGCCCCGGCACCAGCCGGACAGCCGCAGCCCGCCGAACGCCCCCGCCTCGGCCAGCGCCACCTGGGCCCTGACGTACGGGACCTCGTGGAAGAGGAACGGAAAGCCGATCTCGGACTGGGCCACGCCGAGCCGGCCCAGATAGAAGTTGACCATGGTCTTGCCGAACTTGGACAGGCCGGTCCGCGCGGTCTGCACGCCGTCCCGGTTGGTGACATCGAGGAAATGAACCTTGGGCATGCCCTCACGTTGACATGGTTGCTCAACGTGTATCAATATTGATTTTCATCAACATGATGGGAGGGGCTCCCTGCGATGGAGTGGATCGACGCGGCCACGGCCGCCGAACGGCTCGGCGTCAAGCCCGCCACGCTGTACGCGTACGTGAGCAGGGGAGCGCTGCGGCGGCGGCACGGCGACGACGGCAGGCGCAGCCTCTTCTCCGCCGAGGAGGTCGAACGCCTCGCCCGCCGGGGCCGTCCCCGCAACCGGCAGCCGGAGCTGGTCATCGAGTCGTCCGTCACCGCGCTCGGCGCCGACCGGCCCTACTACCGGGGACGCGACGCGATCGAGCTCGCCGGGACGAGCGACTTCGAGACGGTCGCCACGTGGCTCTGGACCGCCGACCCCGCCCTCGGGCAGCCCCGGGACGACGCCCGCGGCGAGGTGTGGAGGTGCGAGCCGGAGGCGCTGCGGGCCGCCGTCGCCGCCCAGCGCGGGCTGCCGGAGGACCTGCTGCCGCTCGACCGCCTCCAGGTGATCGCCACCGTGCTCGGCGCGTCCGACCCCCTCCGCCACCAGCTCGACCCCGCCTCGGTGACCGGCACGGCCCGCCGCCTGATCGCCGGCCTGGTCGACGCCATGCCGCGGCTCGGCGAGCCCCGGGGCGAGTCGATCGCCGAACGCCTGTGGTCCCGCCTG
>NZ_SMLD01000214.1:0-14529 GCF_004352805.1 Nonomuraea mesophila | reverse complement strand
GGGACGGTCAGGTCGCTCGGGCGGAGGTAAGGCGGGAAGGTCAGGCCGCCACGGCCGCCGGCCCCGGGGGACGCTCGCGATCCGATGCCCGGACGTCAGACGCGGTGGCGGGACAGGTGGTCCAGCACCGCCTGGTTGGCCTCCCACCCGTCGGGGAACTTCACCGGCACCCCGAGCTGCACCGGCTCGGCCGACGGGTGCGCGTCGAGGAGCTCGGCGATGCCCGCCCTGGCCACCACCACGCACGCGTGCCGGTGCCGTGAGGCGAGCACGCACAACCGGCCCGACTCCAGGTGGAAGGCCGTCGCGTCCCGGCGCCCCGACAGCGGGTGCAGCACGATCGTCACGTCGTACTCGCGGCCCTGCAGCCGGTTGGCGGTGTCCACGGTGATCTCCGGCGGCACGCCCGCCGCTCGGATGGCGGACACCTGGTCGCGGTGCGCCGCGCCGACCGCGACGCGGTCCGCCGTCACCGGCCGCTCACCCCGCTCCGAGCTCGCCACCGCGCCCCGCTGCAGCAGCCGCGCGGCCAGCAGCGCCACCGCCTGCAAGGCCTCCCCGTCGGTACGCACCGTGTGCCGGTTGGGCAGCTCCAGCAGCGCCCACCCCGACCTGGCCGCCTCCTCCAGCGCCCGGTCGTGCGGCGTGCCCATGCCGTCGGTGGCCAGCTCCAGCCGCCGATCCCCTTCCGACGTGCCCGACCGGAACCCGGTGAACGGGTAGAACGCCCGCGAGACCACCGGCGCGGCCGAGGAGGGCAGCCGCCACGACACCGGCAGCCGGTGCACCGGCAGATCGGGGTTGTGCCGCAGCAACACCGACACGGCGCTCTGCAGCGGATCCCACGACAACCCCGACCAGCGGTCACCGTCGACGATCGAGAACGGGTCGAGCTGCCCGGGATCGCCCACGAACAACGCCCGCTCGAACAGCCCGGCGATGCGCAGCAGCTTGTCCGAGCGCATCTGGTACGCCTCGTCCACGATCGCCCACGGCCACACCCGGCCACCGATCCACGCCCATTTGTCCGCCGTGGCGATGACGATGTCGGGATCGCCCAGGTCCTGCACTTTCGTGCCCACCCGGACGCCGGGCAGCTCCAGCAGCCGCAGCGGCGGCGCGTACCCGCCGGCCGACAACCTGCCCACCGTCAGACGGGGATGCTGAGCGCAGATCCGCGTCACCAGGTCGTCGACCTGCTCGTTCGTCTGGGCGACGATCATCAGGGGCTCGCCGGTGGCGGCGATGTGCGCGGCGGCCCGTACGACCAGCGTGGACTTGCCCGCGCCCGGCGGCGAGTCGACCACCACGCCCCGGTGGCGCGGCAGGTCGGCGAGGACGTTCCTGATGACCTGCTCCGGGCTGCCGGTCACGACCACTCCTCCTGGGCGTCCTCGTCGTCGGGCACGTACTCCTGCGGCGGCCCTCCGTGCGTCCACGGGGTGGCCTCGGCGTCCGGCAGCGCGGGGGAGCCCTGGAAGTCGTCCGTCAGCGAGGTGTAGCAGACGCGCTCGCCGATCTCCGGCACGGCGCCGGGCGCGGCGGTCCTGCCCCGGCCCATGCCCTTGGTGATCTTCACCGTGACCAGGCCGTCTCCGGCCGACACCAGCTCCGCGCCCTGCCCGCGGCGCTGCGGGGTGCCGAGGGACGTGCCGGGCGCGAGGCGTACGGGATCGTCGGTCTTGATCACCACGATCGGGCGGAGCTTGCGCGAGCGGCCCTCGCCCTCGGTGTTGCCCGGGTCGGTGTCGGCCACCTCGCCCGCGAACGCCTCCCCGGTCAGCCGGTATTCGGCCATCACGAGCGGGTCGTCATAGGCGCGCTGCACGTCGTAGGCGGCCTGGGCGCGCTCCATGCGGGCCAGCTTGGCCGCGGCGGCGACCGCGCCGTCACGCCGGGGCTGCGGCGGCGCGCCCTCGGAGATGTGCGCGGCCATGCCGCTGAACGAGCCACGGTCCTGCTCCCACCGCGACGCCACGCCGGCGCCCGCCTCCAGCCCGGCCAGCAGGTCGATCGCCTGCCACATGAGCCCCCACGTCGGCTCCAGCTGGGTGCGCAGCGCCTCGGTGACCCGCTCGGGCGAGCCGCTGTCCATCGCCGGCGCCAGCACCTCCGCGTCGAACCCCGGGTCCGTCGCCGGCCCGGCCGGCGGCCAGATCAGCGGGTCCTCGGCGTCGTCACTCGGACCGGCGGTGATCCAGGCGAGCAGCGCCGCCAGATTGGCGTCCTCCAGGCCGCTCTGCCCGCTGGCCCAGTGGCGGCCCAGCTCCTCCGTCATGGCCGGCATCAGCGACGAGCCGGGGTAGGCGGCCCGCTCCCCGAAATAGGTCAGCCACCGGCCCAGCAGCGGCACCGACTCCGGCACCGGATAGGGCCCGTCGGCCCGGCGGAAGCGCAGCGAACGGCCCAGCAGCCGCACGAAGCCCACGCCCGCCTGGTTGGGGACGACGATCTGCGGCGCGTCGGCCGCCCGCTCGTACGGGTCGGCGTTCCTGCGCTCCACCGTCTCGGTCCGGCCGAGGAATCCCTCGACGTACGGCAGCAGCACCTCCGCCAGCTCGGCCGCCCACGCGAAGCGCAGGTCGCGGTTGCGCGGCTGCGTCACCACCAGCAGGCGTGGCCGGTCACGGTCGGTGCCGAGCATCGCCGCCAGCGGCGCGGCCGCCTCACCCGACAGCTTGAGCGGGACGAACATCATCGGCCGGGCCGCCAGATGGCAGTGCCTGACGGTCGCGATGGGCTGCGCGATGCCCTCGTCAAGGGCCCGCAGCCGGGCGAGCGAGGTCAGCAGGCTCACGTGGGGCTCCCGTACGGGCTCACGCCAGGCACTCCCTGCGCAGGCGTTCGGCGTTGCGGAGCAGCCGCGCGATCTCCTCCTGGCCCTCGGCAGGGTCGCGGGTGCCGTCGGCCAGGCCCAGCGCCTCGGTGACCGAGGCGACCCCGCCCAACTCGTCGCGTACCTGCCGGCCGAGCAGGTCGGAGGCGCCCACCTGGCGGGCCTCGTCGCGGCAGAAGAAGCACATGTCGCACGTGGACAGGCAGTCGGGGGCGTAGCGGGCGGTCGTCCTGCGCAGGGCGTCGGCCAGCTCGGCGACCGGCCGGGTGGGCCGTCCGTCCTCGTCCGGCCGCAGGTCGAACGTCAGGTCCTCGGGCAGCCCTTCGAGCAGCCGGTCGAGGCCGGTCATCCGGGTGAGCTGGCGGCGCAGCACGGCCAGCTGCCTGCGCACGTCGACCAGCGAGGCGACGGGACGGTTGGCGAAGTTCTCCGGGCAGACCAGCACCACGTCGTGCGAGACCTTGAGCGGGTCGTGGCCCAGCTCCTCCAGCAGCGTGCGCAGCGCCAGCACGTAGACGGCGGCCTGGCGGGCGGCCGCTGCCACCGCCGACGGGTCGGCCTGCCCGTCGATCACCGCGAACGACTTGATCTCCACGATGTGGAAGCGGCCGCCGAGCTGGAAGGCCACCACGTCCGGCTCCAGGTAGGCGGTGTGACCGGCGATCCGCAGGCTGAGCAGCGGGTGGTCGTACAGGGTGCCCGCGTCGTGCTCGTCGCGGGCGGCCCGGTCGATCAGCGTCCTGGTGTGGGCGTGGCGCAGGTGGGCGCCGACGTTCTCCACGTCGTGGTAGGCGACCTCGGCGACGGGCAGGCCGAGCAGCTCGCGCAACATCCGCAGCAGCTCCGCGCATCCGTCGGCCTTGACCAGCGCCTCGAAAACGTTGCCGCGCGTGATCGCGAACGGCGATTGCCCGAACGGCGCGGGAAATCCCAGGTGGCGGGCGGCGGCGTCCTTGTCGACGCCGGCGCCGTCCATGAGGGCGCGGCGGGCGCAGCCGGGGTTGGCCGCCAGGGCCGCGATGGCGCGGGCGTCGTGCGGCTGCTGCGGCGTGGTGCCCCGCAAAGCCTCCAGCCGGTGCGCGTGGTCACCCTCGCGCTTCAAGCCGCTCACTTGGCGTTCTCCTTCTTGATCGTGCTCAGCGTAGCGGCGCCGAACAGCCTGGCGGTGTCACCGAGTTGCGCCGCGGCGCGTTCGGCCAGCTCAGCGCGATCCCGCGTGTCGCGATCGGCGTGGACACGCAGCTCCGCGCGGGCCGCCTCGGCCACCCGCCCGGGGTCGGGCGGGCCCAGCGTGCCGTCGGTGGCGCCGGGGATGTTCCTCGCCATCCTGAGAAGTAACCGGTCCGCGCGCTCGTCGTCCGCCTTCTGCTCGGCCACCGCGATGGCGCAGGTCAGGAAGTCGACGCGAGGGGAGAGGGGGCCGACCACGCGCCGCTCCAGCGGCCACGTGCTGAGCGTGAGCAGGCCGCGGGCGGGGGAGAGGCGGTCGGTGAGCGCGGCACACAGATAGTACGGCCGCCCGAACGGGGAGGACCGGAACGAACGTTCCTCGTCCCTGCGCAGGCTGGTGAGCCGGCTGCTGCTGATCGTCCCGCCGAAGAACGCGGTGCTGACGGCCACGATCAGCCGCGGCTGGGCGGCCGCCCCCAGCAGCCGCAGCCCTTGGTGCACCTGCTCGCGCACGGTGACCAGGCGCGGCGGCTCCTCCTTCGCAGGTTGATCACCGCTCACCAGGGCGTCCCAGGCGTGTTCGGCGCTGCGCAGCTCGGCCCGCAGGACGCGGGCCCGGACGCCGTCCCTGGCGCGCATCGCCTTGCGTACGCCCGCCCGCAGCTCGTCGATCCGCCGCTCGAGATCGTCCAGCCGGTCACTCATGGCGCGACTGTATCAACCATCCCAGCATTTTCCAGTAAATCGGCGAGATCCACCCCATGTTGAGATCTACACCGTAAAGGCGTCCGGCTCCTAGCGCTGATCTACGATGTAAAGGCGCCCGCTGGGCTCAGCCGGTGGGAGAGGCTCTGACCCAGGTACGGTCCCTGGTCAGGAACCGGTCGAACGTCAGGCCCTCAGCGGCCAGGTCGGCCGACAGCTCCTCGTCGGTGAGACGCCTGGACGAGAACGACTGCGTCCACACCTTGTCCTCGCCGTAGGTGTAGCGCATGGTCGCGTGGACGATGCCGGGGGACACCTCCTCGACGGCCGTCAAGGTGATCGTGATGTCGCCGTCCTCGCGGCTCTGGCCCGCGCGCCACCGGTCGTGCGCTTCGGCCGGCTTCCACTCCAGGAGCACCGCGCCACCGGGCTTGACGTGGCGCGCGCACGTGGCCAGGAATCCGCGCCTGACCGTGTCGTCCACGGTGTTCACCAGCTGGGAGCCCAGCATGACGGTGTCGAAGCGCCGCTCGAGGCGGAGGTCCTGCACCTGGCCGAGCACCGTGTGCGCGCCGCGTACGCGGGCCAGCATCTCGGCGGATTCGTCGACGGCCACCACCTCGAAGCCCTGCTCGACGAGGGGATGCGTGACGCGGCCGACGCCCGCGCCCAGCTCAAGGACGGTGCCGCCGGGCGGGGTGACCTGGGCGACGATCGCCGGTTCGCCGTAGGGTCTGAGCGCGCTGTAGAAGTCGACAGGGGATCCGTCGGGGGTGATGGGGCCGGGGCCCGTGCCTGAGTTGCGCATGCCCCCGAAGTTAACCCGGGGATGAGGCGTCCGGCCAGGGAGCGTCGGCCCGCCCCCGCGTGAGGCGCCCCGCCCCGGCCGGCGGCCCGGTACGGATTGAGGTTGGCCGGGGCGTGCGGCGCGCTGTCAGAGGCCCAGCGTCGCGAGGTGGCGGGACGGGCGGTGCCGTCGCCACGCGGCGACCAGGAAGGCGATCAGCCCGAGCACGGGCAGCGTGCACAACGTCCAGCTCAGTGCCAGCGGCGGGCCGGGCTGCTCCAGCACGGTGACGTCGGCGAGCGTGGCCGTGCCCTGGCCTTGCGGGCCGTTCACGGTGAAGGTGAAGCTCCACGGCCCGGCCGTGGGCAGGGCGTGGGTGTCCAGGCCCCAGACGTCCCGTTTGCATGGGTGGCGGGCCAGCGGGCTCGTCCTGCGCATCCCCTGCTTCATGCAGGGGCCGGTCATGCTGAGGGTGCCGGACCTGCCGGTCAGCCCTCCGTCGGGGACGAAGGTGAAGTCCAGCGACTGCATGGCGCGCAGCGGCCAGGTGGAGAAGCCAACGGTCAGGTGGTAGGGGCCGGCCTGCACGCGCTCGGTGTGGACGACCTCGACCGGCGCGTACGCCTGCTCCGGCTCGGGCTCGGCTTGAGCGGCCGGGGAGACGAGGAGCACGACCGCGCCGATGACGCAGGGCGCGAGGAGCGTTCTGAGACCATCGAGTCAGCGTCCTTCCTGGTCGGGGGCGGGAGCGTTGAGGTGCAGCAGGACCGCGAAGCGGGCGGCGAGGAACCCGGCCAGCGCGCCGAGTGCCAGCCCGAGGAGTACGTTGGCCACGACCGAGGTCACAGAGGTGGCGGGCCGGCCCATCGGCCCTTCCGCGCGCAGCAGCGACGTCTGCACGAGCATCGAAAGGCTCACCACCAGGCCGCCGGCCGCGCCGGTGAGCTGGGGCAGCCAGCGGGTGGACCCGCCGCGCCCGCGTCCGAGCCGGAGCAGCCCTTCGATCACCAGGGCCGCGGCGAGCAGGAACATCGGGATGCCCGAGGGCAACTGCGGCGGGACGTCCAGGAGATTGTCGCGCAGCGGCAACTGCACGTGGTCCGCGTAAACCCGCGCCGCCCACGGCGCGAACCACCAGAGGAACAGCTGCATGAGGCCGAGGACGACCGCGATGGACATGGCCACCCGCCGAGCCCAGGCCGGTGCCCCTGCCGAACAGGGCGGGCCTGCTCATCTCCGCCTACCGGGTCGGCGCCTGGCCGAACCGGGCACCGGCGGTGATGTCCCTGCTCTGCCTGACCGCGGGCGCGGTCATGCGGCCGATCCTCGGCGGGGCGCCCTTCGAGCAGGGACGGTTCCTGCTCAACGTCCTGGGCGATGCCCTGCTGCCCTGGCTCGTCGGGCGTTACACCACCGCGCGCCGCGCCTACCGCGCCTACATCGCCGAATTGGAGCAGCGCTCCGAGCGGGAACAGGCCGAAGCCCGGCAGGCGATGGCCGCGGCCATCGCCGAGGAGCGCAGCAACATCGCCCGCGACCTGCACGACGTGATCTCGCACCACGTCAGCGCGATCGGCATGCACGCGGGGGTGGCCCGGATGCGGGCCACCACGACGGCCGGCGCCCAGGACCTGACGGCATCGCTGACAGCCGTGGAGACCTCCAGCCGGGCCGCCATGCTCGACCTGCGACGCCTGCTGGATGTCCTGCACGGCAACCCGGCGGAGGAGGACAGCCAGCCCGGGCTGGACAACCTGCCCGAACTGCTCGACACCCTGTGCGCCGTGGGCCTGCGGGCGCGGGTGAGCGTCCACGGCGTTCCGTCCCGGCCCCCGGAGTCACTGGACATCGCCGCCTATCGGGTGGTGCAGGAGACGCTGGCCAAGGCCCTGCGGCACGGCGCCGGCGGCGTCGCGGAGGTCGAACTGCGCTACGACCGCGCAGGGCTCACCGTGACCACCTCCAACCCCCTCGGCGCGAACGCCCTCGCCACCCGCGCCCGGCCGGACTCGCCTCACCGTGGCCTGCAGGGCATGCGCAACCGTGTCACCATGTTCGCGGGGTCGACCAGTTACGGGCCCGCCCCCGACGGCAACACCTGGATCACCACCGTGACCTTCCCCCTGGACCCCTCGTGACCCTGCGCGTCCTGATCGCCGACGACCACGCCATGTTCCGATCCGGCCTGCGCGCCGTCCTGGACACCCAGGCCGACCTGGTGTGCGTCGGGGAGGTTGCCGACGGGCGGAGCGCGGTCAACGAAGTGTCGCGGCTGCGTCCCGACGTGACGATCATCGACATCCGCATGCCGCGCCTGGACGGCCTGCGAGCCACGGAGGCGATACTCGCCGACCCGGCCAACACCACCAAGGTGATCCTGCTGACCACCTACGACCAGGACACCTACGTCCATCGTGCACTGCGGGCCGGAGCGGGCGGGTTCCTGCTCAAGAGCCTGCCGCCAACGGAACTGATCGCAGCCATCCGGGTGGCCGCCCGCGGCGACACCCTCATCGACCCGTCGGTCTCGGCATCGGCGACGAGACCGTCAAGACGCACGTGTCGCGCATCCTCGGCAAACTGAACCTGCGCGACCGGATCCACGCGGTCGCCTACGCCCACCTGCACGGCCTCGTCCGCCAGGCCTCCCCGCCGCCCCCGTCCGCCGGACGCCCGCGCGGCCCAGGCGGGTGAGCAGGTCCGCGCGGATGGCGGGCAGCAGGTGGCAGCCCGCCAGGTCCAGCTCGTCGACGGCGGCCTCGCGAGTGCCGGCCCGTGCACCTCGGCGACGGCGACCGCGCGGTTGAGCGCCACGATCGGGGCCGGGGCGTGGTGCAGCAGCTGGTCGTAGAGCGCCAGTACCTGTGCCCAGTCGGTGGCCGGCCCGTCGGTGTGCACGGCGTTGATCGCGGCCTGCACCTGGTACGGCCCCGGCGGTTGCGGCGCAGGCACCCGGAGGTGGAGGTGTACCCCTCGTTGAAGACCAGGTGGAGCACGGTGAGGACCGATGCCAGCCGGTCGGGGAGTTCAGCGGCGCCCGGCACCCGGTAGGGGATGCCGGCGTCACGGATCTTCTTCTTCGCGCGGACGATCCGCTGGGTGACGGTCGCCTCCGGCACCAGGTAGGCCCGCGCGACCTCCGTCACCTCCAGCCCGCCGAGCACGCACAGGGTGAGCGGCGTGTCAGCGTGGTCACGCACCGGCCGTATTCGTCCCGGTGGATGCCGTCCAGGTCCATCCGCGAATCCATCCGTGCTCAGTCCCTCTGTGCGTCCACGAAAGGACGCACCCCGATCGGGGACCCTGCTCCTTGGTTTCGGCGAACGGGCCCTCGGTCATCGTGATCGTGCCGTCGCCGGGTCGCACGACCGTGGTGCGTCGAGCTGGACGGCCGGCAGGTACTTCTCCATGGGGTCACTCAGGGGAGGGTCAGGCTGGCATGCGGCGGGCGATGACCGGGACAACGATCGCGGCGGCGACCACGTGCGTCAACATCAGCAGCGCCTTCGTGGCCGGCGACGCGTCCACGAGCACATCGGGCAGCAGGGACAGCGCGGTGAGCACCATCGTGGTACGGACGAACGCCACGCGCGGACGGCGGGTCGTGCGGGCCAGTATCAGGGCCAGCACCAGACCCAGTGCGGAGAAGACGGCGGTCAGCGTGGCGAACCCGGACACCGGGATCGGCGCCCCGCCGACAGCGAGGCTGATCCCGGCGAGCTCACCCGCGGCGGCGACGCCTGCGGTCGCGGCGGCGGCGGCGGCCGTGGCGGTCAGGCCGCCGATGATCAGGTTCTTCGTGGAAGCGGTGACAGTGGCGGTGGTGGTGGTGACGGACATTGCTGACCTCCGGTACGGGGGCCGGCTCTTGGCCGGCCGCTCACTTTGGCTACGAACCGGCTCGACGCCATTCGACATCGGCCGCGGAAAGGGGTCCCGGGTGAGCGCGCGGGCCTAAATGTCGTCGTAGACCAGTTCGGTCGGCGCCGTCCACCCGGCGGGTACCTTCAGTCGTTTGACGAGGTTCTGGTAGTTCAAGATCTGCCTCCTGTCAGCCTGCCGTGGCCGGTATGCGGCATGTCGCCGGCCTGCTGTTTGAGGTCGCGGATGGGTGGGTCGGGTCGTGGTCGTTGACGGTTGGGTTGTGCCGCTTAAGCTCGGTAGGAGTGCTCGGCACGACGTATCCGTAATCGTGTTCATGCGGCCGCCGGGCGCATCCCGGGGGCCGGGGAAGCACGTAGGTGGCGTTTGGGGTCCTGCGCATGGCGGATCTCCTGCCGGTTGGGCCTCGTACGGTTGGGCCTCGTACGGTTGGGCCTCGTACGGTTGGGCAGGGATGCCGGCCCGGCGATACGTCCTGAGGCTGAGGAGGAACAACCAGGTCCAGGCGAGCACGGCCGCGGCCGTGAAGGCCAGAACGACGCCTCTGGTGGGCGAGCCGCCGGACGCGATGCCGACCGGGCATCAGATGGTGCCCTGCTGGATCCCTGCCGCGATGAGGTCGAGCATGTCGTCGACGCCGCGCCGGGACGCGTTCTGGTCGGTGGGTCCGGGCCAGGAGACGAACTCGTAGGTGAGGTCGACCCCGTCAGGGGCGTCGGACAGTGTCACGGTGACCAGCTCTTGCGGCTCCTGGAACCGGAGCACCACCCGGCGCGGCGGGTCCACTTCGGCGTAGGTGAAGCCGAAGGGGATCTCCGAGCCGTTCGCGTCCGAGATCATGACTGCGTCGAGCCGCCCGCCCGGCCGGGCGTCGACGCGCATCCGGTCGGCGGGTGTGTGGTAGCCCGGCGCGACGAACCACTGTTCGAGCCTGCTGGGCTCGACGAAGGCCGCGAAGACCCGATCGGCGCCGGCGTGCAGGCGGCGATGCACGGTGAATCCGCCGCCCGCGTCCCGTGGGGGCGTTTCAGACATGTGGTGGTGCTCCTTTCGGCCGGGCTTTTCCCGGGATGGTCAGGCGTCGGGGTTGCGAAGGGTGAGGACGACGATCCCGGAGCTCAGCGTCCGGGTCGCGGTCAGTTCGAGCTTCTTGGTGAGGCCGGGGTGGAGGATCAGGTCGTCCGCGTCGCCGACTCCGGCCAGGTGCGGGTGTACCCACAGGTGGAGCTCGTCGAGGAGGTCCGCCTGCAGAAGGGCTTTGGCCACCGGGCCGTAGCCGTGCATCAGGATCGACGTGCCGTCCGTGGCGCGCAGCGCCCGGACCACCTCGATCAGGTCGCCGTCGAGCACGCTGGTGTTGTGCCAGGTCGGCTCGCTGAGGGTGGTGGAGGCGACGTACTTGGGGAGGGCGTTGATCGCGTCCGCGTACTTGCCGTCCCGTTCCGGCCAGGCGCCGGCGTACACCTCGTAGGTCTTGCGGCCCATCAGCATCGCGTCCGCGGCCTGGAGCTGCTCCAGCGCCAGTTCACTGGCCTCGTCGTCGACGTAGTCGAAGTGCCACTTGTCCATGTGATTGACCACGCCGTCCAGGCTGACGAACGTGGAGTTGCTGATCGTTCCCATGTGAGTTCCTGTCTCGACACCGCGCCGAACAGACGCGTTTCTCTTACGGCATCGTTCATCGGCGGGCCGGCCCGATCCGTGGCCAAGGCATCAGCTCCGAAGGGTGAATGTGAATCTGAGACGCCCGATCGTCGTCCACGGGGTGGACGGAATGGGGGCGCGAATCTATACCACCGAGATGCGGCCAAGCCGGGCTGTCCACCGGCCATTCTCAGGGCACCGGCGGCAACCTGGGGGATGGAGTTGTGCGCGTTGAGCGGGCCGGCCGGTGGAAGCGGTGTTCGTGGTCAGCGGCTCTTTGCGGTGAACGTCAGGTGGGTGACGCCGCTGGGCGTGGAGACCGCCTCGATGTGGTACGCCTCCTCCAGCGACTCCAGGCCGTCCCAGAGCCGGACGCCGCGGCCGAGCAGGATCGGGACCTGGACGACGTGCATGTGATCGACCAGCCCTTCGGCGAGGAAGTCGCGGATGACGGACGGCCCGCCGCCGAGGCGCACGTCCTGGCCGCCGGCCGCCTCCAAGGCGATCTTGAGCGCCTCGGCGGGTGCGGCGTCGAGGAAGTGGAACGTGGTGCCGCCCTCCATCTCGATCGATGGCCGCGGCCGGTGGGTGAGCACGAAGACCGGCGTGTGGAAGGGCGGGTTGGGCCCCCACGCACCCTTGTAGTCGGGGTCGTCCTGCCAGCGGGGTGGGCCGAACTTGCCGGCGCCCATGATCTCGGCGCCGATGCCGGAGCCGTGCATCGTGGCGAACGCGTTGTCGGCGCCGACGCTCCCGCGCCGGCCGCCGCCCATTTCATGCCAGTACCGGGTGGCGAACATCCAGTCGTGGATGCGCTCGCCGGCGTGGCCGAACGGGGCATCGGCGGTCTGGCCCTCGCCGGTGCCGAAGCCGTCCAGCGAGACGGCTAAGTTGTGGACGCGGAGCTTACCCATGATCGTTTCCTTCTTCAGTAGTTCAGGACGTTTCGGCTCGGCCGTGAATCCGTCCAGGAGCATCGCGACATCCGGCACAAATGTGCTGAGTTCGGATCCGAGGGCCACTGTATCCCCAAGACACTGTGTATAGTAGAGACAGTTCTGTGGGAATGGCAAGAGGGAGCGCGGCGATGCCAGTCAACGAGGATTCGAAAGCGGTGGCCGAGCTGCTGTGGGGTCTGCGGAAACCGTCCAGCAGAGGCCCCAGGCCTGCCTTCGACCTGGACCAGGTGGCCGACACCGCGGTGAAGGTGGCCGACACCGAGGGCCTGGAGGCGGTCTCCATGCAGCGCATCGCGGCCGAGCTCGGCTTCACCAAGATGGCTCTGTACCGCTACGTCAAGGACAAGGCCGAACTCATCGCCGTCATGATCGAGGCGGCGGTCGGCGAGGCTCCCGACCTGGGCAGGGTGGCCGGGTGGCGGGCCAAGCTGGAAGAGTACGCGCGCGAGCTCTCCGCGGCCTGGCGGCTCCATCCCTGGCTGCCGTCCATCACCGCAGGCGACCGCGTGATGGGCCCACGCGAGACCGCATGGCCGGAAAGCGCCCTCAGCGCCCTGGCCGACACCCCCCTGACCGAACGCGAACGCCTGGACGCGATCATGCTGGTGTCCAACCACATCCGCGCCACCCACGCGGCCGCCACTCCCGGCACCCAGGTCTGGACGGCCGGCAACGCCGCCCCGATCATGCGCGATCTGCTGCTCCTCAACGCCGACCGGTTCCCGTTGCTGGCCACCACTCATGCCATCCCCTCGGTCACCACGACCCAGGAGTTCGGCCTGCACGCCATCCTCGACGGACTCGAACACGCCATCACGCAACGCACCCCGAAGCGCTGACCTTCGAGCTCGCGGAGATGGAGCCGGGCAAGAACACCGACACCGGTTCACCGACATGAGGCTGTGGATCGTGGGCCGGGCGCGTCGACGGAGCCCGCCACCAACTCGATCTGATCACGGCGCAGGCCGCCCACCGCGGCATCGGCGTCCACATCGTCATCGACTTCGTTCACGTCCTGGAGAGATTATGGGCTGCCGCCCGAAGCCTGCATCCTCCCGCGGCGCCGGCCGCCGAGGACTGGGTCGCCGGTCATGCTCTGGCCCTGCTGGCTGGGCACGCCGGCCACGTCATCACCGCACTGACGGGCCAGGTGGCCACCACGGCCGCCCACCGCCGCGACGGCATCGACGCATGCAGCCGCTACCTCACCAACAACCTCGAGTACCTGCGCCACGACCAGGCGCTGGAGGCGGGATGGCCGATCGCGACCGGCGTGATCGAAGGCGCTCGCCGCCATCTGATCGCCGACAGTTCGACCTCGCCGGGCACGCTGGGGCCTGGCCGGAGCCGAAGCCGTCCTGAAACTCCGCGCTCTGGTCACCAACGGTGTCTCGACGAATACTGGCGTTTTCACCTCGCCCGGCAGCACGAACGGGTCCACCGGAACGACTACCAGGACGGATACTCCCTCACGGCTTGATCGCTGCGGTGTACCACTGAGGAAGAGCTACACCCATCTGCGATTCGCTAAGGTGGCTTCTCCCTTTCGTGAAAGAAGTCGGTATGCCGCAGGTTTATATGGTTCTGTCCGCCGTGGTGGATCACCCCTATCCGCTGATCCGAGGGGGCGGGTTGTTCCTGGTCGGCGTGGGCGCCGGATTCCTGCTGAGCTGGATCTTCCGTACGTACTGGCTGCAGTTCCTGATCGGCGGCTTCGCCGCCGGGTTCGTCGGCAGCGGCCTGAGCGCGCTGCTGCCCAGTCTCGGCTCGCCGTCGTTCGCCCATATCGCCGGGCTCGTCGGGTCGTTCGTGCTCGAAGCCGGGCTGATCTACCTCGCGATCACCAGGACCAAGGGCGCCGGCGACCGTACGGTCCTGCTGTGGATCCTGTTCGTGGTGGGCGTGCACTTCGTTCCGATGGGCCTGGCCCACGGGCCGCTGATCACCATCCTTGGCCTGCTCACCATGGCCAACGCGGCGGCCGGGCTGCGGCTCAGGTCCGCCCCGCTACCGGTGTTCGGCGTCATCGACGCGCTGCTGAAGCTCGGTTTCGGCGCGGTGATGCTGTTCGCCTACCCGGCGCTCACCTTCGCCTGAGCCGGCCCTCCGCCGCGGAAGCCGTCCGGACCCCGGTGGCGGGCCGGCACTTCCGCGAATCGCCGCACGCCGCTGAGCTGGCCCGATAGGGTTTCCGGCGGGCACAGCGGTGATCACAGGGGCGTGAACGGCGGGAGGGGGCGGCACGTGAACCACGGGACCCGGCAGGCGATGGGAGCCGTGGCCGGACTGGCCGCGCTCATCCCGCTCTACTACCTGACCGAGGCGGCCGCCAGGGCCCTGCGCGCGGGCGTCGCCACGTTCGGCCCCGCGCCTTCCGGCCTGGCCTACCTGGGGGCGGTGGCCGTCGTCGTCACCGTCCTGACCGCCTGGCCACCGGCGGCGCTGTGCTGCGGTGTGCCGCTGGCGTCGGCGGGCCTGCTGTTCGCGCTCGACCTGGACGCCGCGCTCGGCGCCGCCGGCCGGCTGCCCTGGGCGGTTCTGCGTTT